>JAGCYI010000202.1 GCA_017960885.1 Bacteroidales bacterium | reverse complement strand
TCAACTTACCGACCTCGACCCGGCACTTGTGTCGCGTTTTAATGTTTACGGATTTCGCCCAACATATAAAGAATGGCTCTTATGGGCTGAAAAACAGAAACTTGATACTCGTATTACTGACTTTATTTCGTCTAATCCCGATTGGCTCGATGGCAATGTGGCAGACCGTCCGCAAATTGACAGCGGTTTAGAAAAATTTCCCGACCGCAGGGCTTGGAAAAAAGTCTCGGATATTATTCTGCATATCAGAGATTTAGACCAAACTGACCAAAAGATGATTGCCGGCGTGATAGGTGTTCAGGCTGCGCAAAAATTCTACGCTTCGGCATCGGCTGCCAAAATTATCGGAGGCAGAGAGGTGCTATTGAATTTCGACAAAGTGAAGGCAAGAATTTCAAAATACAAAGTTCATCAGTTTTCAACCCTGAATGAAGGTATATTCCGCTTTCTCGAAACTGCCGAAATCACCGCTGAGGAGAAAACCACCGCCACTGACAACCTCAAAAACTACATTGCGCTACTTGAAACTGACACCAACAAAGAGTCCTTGGCGCATTTTACATCGGTATTTTCGCAAGGCATGTACCCCTCGGCTGTGGCATTCATTGTGTCTAACGCCATGGAGGTGTATCAAAAATTAATGAAGTTTGTAAGTAAGTTATAATTGACATTATGACCTCATACGACCGTATCAGCAAGCATGTTTACGACAATTGGTTTTTATCCGAACCGGCTTTGCACGGTGTTTTGTGCGCACACGAGTTGGTAGAAAACTTTAAAATGCCTATACCTGTGCGCTGCGGACGTGGACGAATTGAGTATAATCCCGAAATTGTTAAAACGGTAGACGACAATATGTTAGAAGAACTGTTCCGCACCGAAACAATCCGCATTATGCTCAAACATCCCTATCAGCGTCAGCCCGAATGTCCTGCTGCAATACGCGCAGTTGCGAGCAACATTGTGCTTACCAACAATTATAATTTCAAATATTTGAATTTACACAAGGCAGATGAATTTCAATTGCCCTCAACAGAATATTTTGAATGGTATGCGATGAAACTATGGAGTGCAGGCGACTCGTCTGCCTCTTCAAGTGAAGAAAATGGTGATGGCAGGCGAGCCGCCTGCACTCCATGTGCTCCATTATCCGATCTTTGGGAAGAAAACGAGTTTGAATGTAGCCGTATCAACGAAATTATCGAAAACACCACCTCGTGGGGGTCGCTGCCTGGCGATTTGGTGGAGAAGATACAGGCATCGTTAAAGGCTCAAATCGATTATCGCAAAGTGCTTTCGGGATTTAGGGCAAGCGTTATAAGTAGCCGTAGAAACCTTACCCGTATGCGTCCAAACCGTAGAACAGATTTTCAAAACCTTGGCAGCGTGTACAAAATGCGCACAAACCTTTTGGTGGCGGTAGATGTTAGTGGGTCGGTAGATAGCAAAATGTTGCAAAAGTATTATTCGGTAATAAACCGTTTCTTTAAATACGGTATCGAAAGTATTGATACTGTGCAGTTTGATACCAAGTTAGGCGAAGTTCTCCCTCTTAAAAAAGCGTGTACAGAGGTTAAAGTAACCGGTCGCGGAGGTACTGATTTTCAGCCGGTTTTTGATTATTTTCGCACATGCAAAACTCATTACGACGGCATTATTTTCTTTACCGACGGATACGCCGACGAGCCCAAAATCACAGGTCGCAAACCAAAAGTTCTCTGGATTTTACCCGATAAACAATGTGCAAAATACAATGCAGAACGATTGCAAAAATGGGGAAGATGTTGTGTTATTGAGTGTTAGCGTTGATGTGATTATTTTGGACAATAGTTCTAAAAATGCGTAATCAAAGCATTATCATTCATCATATTCATCTCGTTAAATATCAAAATGTGGGATTAAGAGAATATTCATTCCTACCGAGTATGAAAACTTATCGTTGATGATGTCTTGATAGGCTCTTGCGTGAATTGAAACTGATGTTTCAATATTACTAAACTGTTTTTTGCATTGATACGATGCGCCCAATGAAAGCACAGAAATTTTATTAGAATCATAATTGAAGCAATTATAAATGTAATTGGAATAGGTACTTATGTAGTCTTTTGCATAAAAATGGTTAAAATCACAATCAAATTGGCCAGATTTGTTGTATTGGAGTTGATTGAAAATCCCGTTACCGCTTTTGTTGTTGAGTTGGGCATCGGTATCAAAAAAATGTGATTGTGCATATTTTATTGTGTAAGAGAGGTGTGCTCTTGGTATATCTATTTTTATTCCAAACATTCCACTTTCAAGATTTTTTGCATATGAATTACTATTGTAGGATAAATAACTATGGTTTGTGAATAGGATGTCGACTTCAGGGGTTAGATTCCTGAGTGGATTATTATAATTGAATTTTTTTGATATATTCATACCGCATAGAATATCTTTATTCCACTTGTTATTAAAAATATTGTTGCCAACACAATCGAGCCATAATACTATGGAAGTCCTCCTCCAAGAATCATATTTTATGGTAAAACCATCGTTCACTTCAGAAAAATAATAATGATCACAATTATAAAGTGGTTCAGCCATTGATAATTCTTTTTTGATTGCTTTGTTGTATCCTACTATAAAGGTAAAAGGGACAATTTGATATTCTATTCCAAAGTGTGGTCTTATAGATAAGTTGTTGCTGTCTAAATTATTGTAATAGTGTTTTGAAGTAGATAAATCTATCATTGCACAAATTATTAAATCTTTTTTGGGGTCGGAGAGATGTATAACTTTTTCGATTTCAGGCTGAAATTTGATGCCTGTTGTTACATTTTCAACGCCATCGTAATTATAATATTTTATGTAATTGTTGTTTGATAATGTAATCTGACTGACACGCCAATGATTAGGAACTAAAGTTAAAAATGCATATTTATTGCCGTATATTGGAATACCACCAAGCATTTCCCATAGAGAGGAAGGATACTTATTATACTTATTCTCTGTCAGCGTAGTATCAAATACAATGGTATCTCCTTTATTTAGATTGAAAGTTTTATATAATGTTT
>JAGCYI010000201.1 GCA_017960885.1 Bacteroidales bacterium | reverse complement strand
CCCCGACGAAAGTTTACCCTATATGTGGCATTTTTTGAATACTAATGCGGCATTTTTTATGGGACTGTTTTTTATGATTTCGGGATATTTTGTTCCAAAAAGTTTTGACCGTCAAGGTTTTGCAAAATTCATAGGCAAAAAAGTTCTAAGATTGTTAGTGCCCTTTGCTGTTGTTTCAGTAGTGCTGAGCGCGTCAAGCGGGACGCCCGAATCGGGACACACTTGGTTTCTGAGCAGCCTGTTTATGTTCTGTCTGGTTTACGCGCTGATACGCCTTGCTTGTAAAAAATATTGCGAAAATCCAATGTCCCTCTCGTTAGGCTTAATTGCTGTGTTTGCGGTAGTTATGGGCGTGGGAAGTTACGCCATTAGGCAGTTTTACAATCAGGACGAATGGATTTTCCTGTGGGTTTACAAGTTTGAACCCGTTCATTATCTGCAATATATAATGATGTTTGCCTTTGGCGTAATGGCAGGACGCGGCGACTGGTTTAACAAAATGACCAACACCGTGGGACGCACATCGCTCATTATCGGACTCTTGCTCTGCATCGGCAACTATCTCAGAGCCGACGGAGCGTGGAACAACTTTGTGTATCAATGGTTTGGCGTTTACGAATCGCTTCTGTGCGTGTTTCTCTGCGTAGGACTTGTATGGCTGTTTAGAACCGTTGGCAATTGGAGCGGAAAATTTTGGCAATGGAGTGCAGCACAAGCATTTGGCGCATACATTATCCATCTTTTCGTACTTCTGATAGTAGAACACCTTTTAGACCCCATCTGGCTCGGCGTCACAGGCAAATACCTGACTGTACTGATATTAGCAACAGCAGGCTCGTTTGTTATCACGTGGTTGTTGAGATTAATTCCGGGGGTGAAAAAGGTGTTGTAATTCACCAAATTATTCAATTATAATACTTTGACGATTAAAATTTTGGATGAGAAGATTATAAATATTTGGTTTTCAGACAATAGGATTTACGTACAGACCGACAAAAACAAGGTTTTAGACCGTCCGTTGGAGGCTTTTCCTCTTTTGAAAGATGCCTCTGACCAAGAACGTCAACACTTTGAAATTGGTCTTTATGGCGACGATGTGCATTGGCGAGATATTGATGAAGATATATGCATTGATAGTTTATTTGAAACACAAGAGCCTGATTATAACAACGATACAGCAAAATTATTAAAACAATATCCCAAGGCTGATATTATGGAAGTTGCCAATGCCGTAGGTATAAACAAAACTCTTATGCAAAAATACATCTATGGCATCAAACAGCCATCAAAAACAAGATTTGACAAAATCGCAAGTGTTTTGTCAAATCTTGCATAATTTGCAAAATTTTGTATCTTTGCCAAAACTAATCTTTCAACAATTATGAGCGAAGAATCATTTTTTTCAAGGATATTGACGATGATAGGAATTACGTCGTCGCACAAACCAAAATACAAGAAAATCATCAATCCTTATGAACAAAAAACCTTTATCGCAGTGAGATTTAAAGGCAAAGAAGGATATATCAACGAGGTTGGCGATTGGATTATCGAGCCACAGTTTGAACAATGCGAGTATTTTTCGGACAATGGCTTGGCTCCAGTTAAGCAGAAACAAAAATGGGGATTTATCGACAAGTACGGCAAGTTTGTAATTAAGCCGCAATTTGACGATGCCTTCGAGTTTAATAATAATGGTCTGGCGCACATTGTACATGGCAAAAAGATTGGGCTTATTGACAGCACAGGCAATTTGATTGCAGAGCCGATTTATGATGATATTTCTTATTTTGCGTCCAATGGATTGGCTGTGGTGCAAATCAACAGAAAATACGGTTTCATCGACACAAACGGCAAAATTGTCATTGAACCAACATTTGAAGGATGTAGCGATTTTGCCGACAATGGTTTGGCGGCGGTGCAAATCAACGGCAAATGGGGCTACATGGATGCCACAGGCAAGATAGTGATTGAACCGCAATTTATTTATGCGTTCCAATTTACAAAGAACGGTGTGGCGCAAGTTGAGATGGAAGACAAAAATGCCATTATAGACCAAGACTGCAATATAATTGCCGCACATGAATTTGGAATAGAGTCTGAAAATGGTTTGTTTTCAATAAATTTTGCCGATAAAGATGAAAAAGTTGGTTGTATTGATTCAACTGGCAAAATTGTGATTGAACCGAAGTTTGACTTTATTGGCAGATTCAACGATGAAGGGTTTGCCGCTGTGGTACTTGACGACAAAAGAGGTATTATTGATGATAAAGGCAACATTGTTTTAACCCCACAATTTGATTTTTTGGACGAAGACGGCGACGGCTATTTTATATGTTCAAATAATAACAAGTATGGAATCATTGATCCATTTGGCAAATTAATTATTGAACCCAAATACAAATATACCAAAATAGTGAATAATACATTGTTCGTCCAAAAGGGGAAAAAATGGGGCATCGTGGACAGCAATGGAAATTTCATCGCTGAGCCACAATGGGAACTGGTAAGGTCTGTGGGATGATTTTATTTGAAAAACACCTCTGAGAATCAATCGTATTGATTGATTCCGGAAGTGTTTCATGTTACCTTTTACCATCCCATTTCCTCGCCTTGGTACCATTTAACCAACATAGCGCAGTACATACACTCGTAGACTGCCTGAGCAAGGTCGGATTGCGATTTCATATAACTGTTTTTGGATTCGTTGAACTCGGTGATGGTGGATTTTCCATTTTCGTAACGGGCTTGGGCAAGACGGAAGGCTGTTTCGCTGTTAGCAACGGCTTCGCGGGCGGCGGAAACCTTGGCTGCGGCATTCTCGGCGTTGAGCGAAACCTGCTGAACCTCTTTGTAAAGATTTTTGCGGGCAAGGTCGAGGCTGTATTGCTGACTGTGCTGCTGAATCTTAACATCGCGGACGTTGTTGCGGTTGTTAAACCTGCTGAAAATCGGAATGTTGAGGTTGAGACTGATGTACTGGTTAAAATTGTTATCAATCTGTTTGCTAAACGATTCGCTCGGCATATTCGACGCATTGTAATAATTGGTGCCCATTCCGCCGCTGAGGGTCAATGTGGGGTAATATGCGCCCTTGGCAACCTTCAAATTGTATGCGGTGGCATCTAATCTAATTTCTTCCGCTTCAATCTCCGGTCTGTCATAGTTAATTGAGTCATTAAACATTATGAATTGTGCATTATGCATTAAAGAGGTGTCGGGACGGGCTATGGCAAAACTATCGGCACTCGGCAATTCCAATAATTGAGATAAGGATAATAAAGACAGTTTTGTAGAGTTAACAGCCTGAGTATAAGTAAGAATACTGTTGGCGTGAGCGGCTTTTTGCTGGGCGAGTTCGGCTTCGGAAGCCTTGCCGTTTGCCACAAAGGTCTCTAAACGAGAAACTTGCGCAAAGTCGATTTGGGTTTGACGGTAGGCAACGTCCTCAATTTCCATATTGTAAAGGATTTGCACGTATGCCTGAGCCACTTGAAGACGGATGTCGTTTTTCACCTTTTCGAGGTCGGCGGAAGATGCCGAGAGGTTCAACTTATTGAGTTCCACATTGTTCTTGCGTTGAAAACCGTTGAACAAGGTCATACTTGCACCCACGCTAAACGATGTTGTGCGGGTGTTGGTGTTGGAATATGTGTTGTTGGCAGTAAGTCCGCGACCAAAAGAGAAATTCTGGCTTGCACTTGCGCTAACGTCGGGTAGATAAGCGTTTTGCGATGAGTTTAGGCGGATTTCCTGACTTTGGAGGGTCTGTTCAGATTTTTTTACCTGAATATTGTTTTCAACGGCGTAATTGGTACACTCCTGCAATGTCCATTCGTGGGTCTGGGCATTGGCGGCGGTAATGCAAACCGCTGATAAAATGATGGTTGATACTATTTTTTTCATTGTATTTGTGTATTTTTTTAACAACGAATTAATTTTCAATTGTAGAGACACCATATTATGACGTCTCTACGACGAATTAAACGAATACAAATTGGATATTTAATTCGTTGTTTACCAAAAAATTATTCCTTAATTATCTGTGAACCACGGATTATGGCGGTGGTGTCGATGCCGGATTTTACTTCGATATTTACACCGTCGGAAAGACCTGTGGAAACGCTTGTACGCTGATAGTCTTTGGCGTCGGAGTTTGCCATCAAAACAAATGTGCTGTCGCCTTCAAATTCCAATACGCTTTCGGGAATCACAACCACGTTATCTACCTGAGCAAGAACGATTTCGGCGTTGGCGCTGTAACCCGAACGGATTTTGTTTTCGCCGCTGACACGTACCGCAGCCTTGATTTCAAATTGGTTGGCGCCGTTGCTTTCGGTGGCTTTGGGCGAGATATATTCCAAAACTGCATCGAAACTCAAATCTTGCAAAGCGCCGATGGTTATCTTCATTGGCATTCCCTCAACTAACTGACCTACTTCGGTTTCGTCGATGTTGCCACGGAAAATAAGGTCGCTCATATTGGCAATGGTGGCAATGGTGGTGCCGTCGTTAAACGAGTTTGAATTGATTACCGAGTTGCCCACTTTTACGGGAATGTCGAGAATTACGCCCGCAATTGTGGAACGAATCAAGGTGCTCGACGCGCTGGCGTTTGACTTTGAAAAACCCTCCTTAACTACCTGCAAAGCATCTTCGGCGGCAGATTTTTCTTCACGAGCCTGTTTCAAAGCCTGCGACGATTTTTCATAGTCGTTGGCAGAGATAAGTTGCTGTTTATAAAGGTTTTCGTCGCGTTTAAAGTCGGTTTCTACCTGTTTGAGATTGATTTCGGCAAGGCGGACACGGCTTTCAGCACTCGACAACTGTCCCATATCAGGAATAACGGTGATTTTGGCAATAACATCGCCTTTGGCAACCTTCTGACCGGGGTCTTTGAGAATTTCGGTGATAATACCCGAAATTTGAGGCTTAACGTTCACCTCGTTGCGGGGTTCGATTTTGCCGGTAACGATTGTTGACTTGCTGATAGAGCCGATTGAGGGGTGTACTTCCTCATATTCAATAACTTCTGGTTGCGATTTTCCCCAAAGAAACATAAATGTACCTATGAAGACTATCGCTAAAATTGAGATTATTACTATCTTTTTCATCTTAATATAATTCATAATTCATAATGCATAATGCATAATTAGGCTACGCAAGAAATACATTATGATAGTTAATACTAAATTTCTTTATTTCCAAATGTTGTTTTGACAATAGATATCAGTAATTTTATTAATTCTCGGCAGTCGGAAAGCATACTTTCAGCCTCATTTTCCTTGATGAACTTTGTTTCATACAACAATTCAAGCCAATATTCCGACTCACTTGATTCTTTAAGTGCAATGTTCATTTTAGCCCCAAAATCAGCCTTGGATTGACCTCTGATGGCTTCTTTGATATTTGCACCAATACTTGTTCCACTTCGCAATAGTTGTTTAACCATAACAAATTCTTTTTTATTGTCTGTCAAATATTTGTATAGGTTTATACATCTTATTGCAAACGCTTTGCTTTTGGTAGCAATTAAGTTTTCATCTGATGTTTTCATTGTATTTAATTTTTTTAATTCATTTCTAATTAACACTCCGGATGGTAATTATGCATTATGAATTATGCATTATGCATTAACAAATTATTCATCACGTATTGCATCCACAGGTTTGATTGACATTGCGCGGAGGGCGGGGGCGAGACCGGCGATGATGCCTAATGCGCTCACGGATGCCGCTGCCGCAAATGCTGTCCAAAAACCTATTTGAAAAGATGCTGATGTGCCGCTGGACGATACCGCTGTTTCAAAAATCTGCAACAGCCAAACTCCTGCCACTATGCCCATCAATCCTGATACAAGGGTGAGCACAACGCTTTCGCCAAGTATCTGAGTGATAATGTTTCTGGGTGTTGCACCTATTGCGCGGCGGATTCCAATTTCGGTGGTGCGCTCTTTTACGGTTACCATCATAATGTTGCTCACACCGATGGCTCCGGCAAGCAGAGTGCCCACTCCCACCATAATAATAAGGATGTTGACACCTTTGAAAAGTCCGTCGATCATCTGAAACATCACCTCAGTGTTGAATGTCCAAACAGCCTGATTATCAGTTGGGTCAACGCTGTGCGCACGGGCAAGGGTTTCGCGGACTTTCGGGAGGACAGTGCTCATAACCACGCCCGGTTTGCCGGTGAGAGCCATCAGGTCGATACGGTTGCCACGGTTGTTGATTTGCTGCATCACTGTGATGGGCACAATCATAGTGGTTCCCGGGTTGGAGAGCAAGGATGTTTCGTTGTAATCAACTCCAACTATCTGATAATAAACACCGTTGACCTCGATTCTATTTCCGCAGGGATCGCCGCCCATCGGGAAAAGGTCGTTGTAGATTTTTTTGCCAATAACACAGACCTTGCGCTTTTGAATAAGGTCCATCTGGTTGAGATACCTTCCGTAGCGCAGTTTGGGTTGGTTAACGTATTGATAATCTGCATCGTTGCCCATAATGCTTACCTCAGATTTGCGGTCTTCAAAAATAGCGTTTCCACCTCGTGAAAAGAGTATCGGGGAAACCACGCCAAGTTCGGGGACAGCCTTTTTAATACGCTGAATGTCTTTAAGTTCCATACTCCACCAACGACCCTTTCGG
The DNA here is from genome assembly GCA_017960885.1 of Bacteroidales bacterium. Classification (GTDB taxonomy): domain Bacteria; phylum Bacteroidota; class Bacteroidia; order Bacteroidales; family UBA3824; genus UBA3824. The sequence goes on along the minus strand of JAGCYI010000201.1, from coordinate 2,260 downwards.
AAACCCTTGTATGGTTTGGTGGTGATGTCTGACTCAACAATGGCGGAATTGGTGGCAAAACCGTCGAAAGTGTTGCTGAGGAGGTGTTTCAATCCCTCGCCTCCGCCTAAAAGCACCACGAGCATAAACACGCCCCAATATATTCCAAAGCCTGTTAAAAATGTACGGCTCTTATTTCTTGTTAACGAATCTAACTCAATCATTTATTTAATTCATAATTCATAATGCATAATGCATAATTAGGCTACGCAGTATGCACTTTTTGATTTAACTTATTATTTAATTCATAATTCATAATGCATAATGCATAATTAGGCTACGCAGTAGGCATTTTTTGATTTAACTTATTATAATTTAAACATTTATATATACTAATTTTCACCTTACATATTTTAATATAATTGGCATTATGCATTATGAATTATGCATTATGCATTATTTAACGCTACTATCGGGCGGATACGTGCTGCCTTGAATGCGGGAATCAGTCCGGCGATGGTGCCGGCTACGATGATTACAACCGTGGCTTCAATGCAGACGTCGAGACCCACTGTGGGGTTTACAAAAATCGACTCTTCGCCCCATCCGAGGTCAAAGCCCGAACGTCCCAAAGTGCGGTCCATATATTCGTTGGCGCATACGCCCAAAAACATTCCTAAATATCCAAAAATCGCCGTAATTGCCACACTCTCAACGATTATGAGTTTAAGAATAGACCACGGACGTGCGCCGATAGCCTTGCGGATTCCAAACTCGCGGGTGCGCTCCTTAACGGTGATGAGCATAATATTTCCCACACCTACAATACCGCTGAGAAGGGTAAAGAGTCCCACAACCCAAAGAAACGTGCGGATATATCCCACGCCCTCTTCCATTTGGAGGCTCTGGGTAAAACGGTTGCTGATCCAAATAGAACTCTGGTCGTCGGGAGCAGCCTGATGGTTGGCGTTGATACGCGAGCGGTAACGGCCTTCAAACTCCTCGTTGGCCTCCTCGGTGGGCAGACCGTGAAAAGTAAACTCGATACGACCCGCATCGTCGCCATAGTTGAAGATGGTCTGAATGGTTGAATATGAGGAGAATGCGTCGGCACGTCCGTTTTCATCGTCCTTAAAAATACCAACCACACGAAAAGCAAACGAATTTAACTTAACCCATTTGCCCAACAACTTTTGATAATTGCCCGGGCAAAGGTCCTCAGCCTGTTTGTTGCTCACAACCAACACCTTGCGTTGCTCAGATACGTCGATATTGTTGATAAATCGTCCGCAGAGAAGTTCCAACTTGTTGATTTTGATATGGTTAGGACCCACACCCGCAACCCAAGTGGTAATGTAGTTGTTGCCGTAAGCCACTGTGATATTGTTGGTGTAAAGCATTGCGCCCACCTCATCAACATTCTCGGTAAAATTTTTGGCGGTGATATCTATATCGCTGTTTTTTAGGCGGATATATCGTCCTTCTTTGAGACCGTTGAAAGGCTTGGAGGTAGTGCCGCCGTAAACAATCATTGAATTGGTGAGGCGTCGGTTCATTTGCTGCAACTGGGCGTTAATAAGTCCGTTGCCTGCGCCTAAAAGCGTGATAATCATAAAGATACCCCACGCCACAGCAAAACCCGTAAGTATAGTGCGGAGTTTGTTGCGCTGCGCCGACATCCAAACCTCATTAAAAATCTCTCTCATTTCATCATTCCGTTTATGCCGAACGGCGAGGCGTTGTGGTCGAGGTTTTCCTCAATATTGCCGATGATTCCGTCCTTGATGTGGATAATTTTGTTGGTTTCGTTTGCCACGCCGCTTTCGTGCGTTACCACCACGATGGTCATACCTTGGTCGCTGTTGAGACTTTTGAGCAACTGCATCACCTCAACCGAAGTTTTGGAGTCGAGAGCGCCCGTGGGTTCGTCGGCAAGGATAATCTGCGGCTTGGTGATAAGTGCGCGGGCAATGGCCACACGCTGACGCTGTCCGCCCGAAAGTTCGTTTGGGTAATGGTGCCACCAATCTTTAATGCCCAAACGGTCGAGATATTCCATCGCAAGGTTGTGGCGTTTTTTTCGGCTAACACCTTGATAATAAAGCGGAAGTTCCACGTTTTCAACAGCGGTTTTAAAGCCAATCAGGTTAAACGACTGAAAAATAAATCCAATCATCTTGTTTCGGTATTCAGCCGCCTTGGTTTCGCTGAGGTCTTTGATGGGAACGCCTGCGAGAGTGTAAAGTCCTGAGTCGTAATTATCAAGAATGCCCAAGATATT
>JAGCYI010000200.1 GCA_017960885.1 Bacteroidales bacterium | reverse complement strand
TGCAATACCTTGGGATACTCGCCACCGTTTTTGGGACGAATTATGCCTTTTGGGACAAATGTAACGCTTTTTTGGGACGAAATTACTACCTTTGCCGCATAATTTTAATTTACCAACTATGCTCCCGATAAAAATTACAGTTATGAGGAAATGCCATCACGCCGACCTTTCCGCCCGCTACGAAAACCCCATTGAACACGCCTGCGATATGGAAGAAGGCGCCACCTACGTCTCGCTCAATGCCGAAAAGCCCGACGGACTCTGCGCAAGTGCGTGGCTATCGCTCCAACCCTTTGTAATGGCACTTGCCAATGGAGCCGAAAATTTTTACGACGGCTGGATGAAAAATCCCAAATCAGCAATGGTTTCGTGCAACGACGGCTTCCGCCCCGTGAGTTTTTTGGTGGAGGTGGTTAGGTGACGTTAAGACCTTTGAAAAAAGCCTGCCCCTTTGCCGTAAGAAGGTATTTTTGACGGGGATGACGGGGAGAATTAGGATAAAGCATACGGACATAACCATTGTTGATGGCTGGCTCTAAATAGGTGTAAATAAAACTCTTACGATCTTTTAATCCTATCGCCATCATCATTTCTTTCACGTTCTTTTCCTCATTACCAATCACTTGAATGAGTAAAATAATATTATGATTATCAGTATGTAATTTATTATTAACTTGTGGGGTACTTGTGGGGTACTTGTGGGGTACTTGTTCGGGTTGCGAGATTAGGTTGAGTTTTCCATTCATCTGTGGTATGGATATGGAGATAGCGGTTTCGCAAATCCCAACCTTCACCAAGCAGTAAGTTACGGAAAAAGCGTTCAAGATATACGAAGTTGTAATCGATATTTTTCACTGCATTGCGGTAATTGGCTCTTACTAAGGCTTTTCTAAAATACCACGAATGTTCGGCAAACATATCGTTTTCAACCTTAAACCCTAAATCGCGCAAGTACAGAATAGTAAAAACCGCCGTAGTGCGAGTGTTGCCCTCGCCAAAAGCGTGAATCTGCCAAATACCCGAAACAAACTTAGTAATATGCGCAATAAGTTGGTCGGAATCAATGCCTTGATAACTAAACTGACGTTCTTGACCTATATCGAAATCCAATGCAGGACGGAGGTCTTCCCAATTAAGATAATGCACAGTGTCGTTATCCAAAACCCATTCTTTTTTGGTGATGTCGTAGTCGCGCACACGTCCGGCGTGAGTGAAAACTCCGTCAAAAATTCTACGGTGCAAAGCGATGTATCCTTTTGCGCTAAAATCCAAAGACTCAGAGGAAAGAATCTTAGTAATATTTGCCGAAACCTTGTCAGCCTCCTGAGTTTCTTCGTCGTCGGGTTCGCGGTTTGTTTTCGACTGGTAATAAGATTTTATGAGGTCGCGCACCTCGTCGATGTCAATTTTTCCCTCGATATGCTTACAGGCGGTCTGTTTGAGATATTCGGAAGTTTTCAAACCATCCACAGCCTGCAAACCAATAGCAGTCCGCCAAATAGATGCCTTTGCCTTTTGCGACGGCTCGCCCTGACGGATGTATTCTTCGAGAGAGGTATATTGTGCGTTGGTCATAAAATCCGTTTTTTGTTGTAGTACGAATGCAAAGATAAGATTTTTAGCACAAAATCGAGGAATTTGTAGGAGAATTTTTATGGATTATTTTATAGAAATATTTTTGCGCTATTTTTGAAACAAACAAGCATTCCTATGATAAAAGTGTAATCAAAATACATTTTTATCTATGATAAAAGTGCGAATTTTTACATTTTTATCTATGATAAAAGTGTTGTGCGGATACACTTTTATCATAGTAAAGGAGGAAACCTTGTTTTTATTATCCTTTAAATAAACTGAGCAAAATAAACAGGCAGGCAAGTTGTCATTCCGTCCTTAGCATAATCCTTGGTGTATATCAACAATCGCTCGCCTACACGGGAGGAATACTTTTCACAAAAGGCGTCGAGCGATTTGTGGGTTTTGTAGCCGGAGGATTTCACTTCCACCGGTACAATCTTGTTGCCCCGGGGAAGAAGAAAATCTATTTCGTAGTTGTGGGAGTCGTCTTTGGGGAAGGTATAATAAAACAGATTGTTGCCCGATGCCACAAGCATCTGAGCCACAAGGTTTTCGTATACATAGCCGAGGTTTGTGTCCAACTTATCCGACAGGAGTTTTTCATAAATTACATTTTCGGTGTAATCTTTGTTCCAAAAGCACAGCGTTACAAACAGTCCCGTGTCGGCAAGGAAAATTTTGTAGCGCGAAAAATCCTTGTAAAGAGACATTCCGATGCTTGGGTCGGTACAATGGTGACAAAACACCACGGTTTTGCTTTCTTCCAATGCTTGAAGCATTTCGGACAGTTTTCCGCCACTGATTCCGCCAAGTACATTAAACGGTACGTAACGCCCCGCCGAACGGTTCAACTGCGCAGGTATCGACATAAACAATTGTCCCAACTGTCCTGTCGGAACTATTTTTTTGAAATCTTCTTCGTACAGCCTGATGATGTCGCGTTTTGTTCGGTCAACTTGCATAAAATTGTTGGTTTCCAAATATGTGCTGACGGCTTGCGGCATTCCGCCAACAAGCATATAGAGCCTCAATTCGCGCATTTTCTGTCGGTGAGCCGCACCCAAAGGCATTTTTTGGTTATATGCCTGACTCAAAAGCGATACGGAAACATTGTCGGACAGTGCCCAACGGAACTCTTCGTAGTCCATAGGGTGCATTGTAATGCGTTCCTCTTCGCTCGGAATGGTTATGTTTTGGACATTTTTGCGGATGCTGATGAGCGAACCTGTTTCAATATAGTCGTAACGTCCGTCGGCTACCAAATATTTAATCGCCTGACGTGCCATAGGACATTTTTGAACTTCATCGAATACGATAACAGATTTACGTTCAAATAGTTGCACATTATATGTATTTTGCAGTGCGGCAAACAACATATTAAGATTCGAGAGTTCGTCAAACAAGGCGATTGTGGATTTCAACGCATTGTTGAAATCTATGAGAATGTAGGTTTTGTATTCGCGCCTTGCAAACTCCTCCACCAAAGTGGATTTGCCCACACGCCTTGCTCCTTCCACTAATATCGCGGTTTTGCCTCGGCGCTCATTTTTCCATTGGAGCAAACGGTCATAAAGTTTGCGTTTATAAACAATATTCATCTTAAAATGTGTTATTTATCCGTTGCAAAAATAACACTTTTATTTAATCCCCCAAATTTTTTTGAGCCGTTTTGTCAAATTCCCCGAAATTTTTTAGGTTAATTTATCAAATCCCCCAAAATCTTTAAGTTGTCCCTTACCCCATCTTCTCCATCTTATACCCCAATCTTTGCAACTCTACTGCTGCGCCGATGGTATATAACACCTTGCAACTGAGGGTGTAAACAAAAAATGCTGCTGGGGTGGAGGGTTCGATGCCTTCGTGACGGATTTTGTCTAAGGCAAGACGCGAACAGGATAGCACAAAATCTTCGGTTTTTTGGTATTCGTCGCCCGAAAGTTGGAGTATTTCGCCGCGTACCACCTCGTCCATATAGTCGAAACCGCGCTTGTTGCGGATATGCTCGTAAAGGTTGGGGTGTTTGCCGTAGATAGCCCAATCGGTGTCCCAATATTTGGCAACAGCCATTCCGAGGTACATAGCCCACCCGAGCGACACTGCGGGATATTTGGCTATCTCCCTTGACGCGTCGGAGATGTACAACGGGGCAAGCGAGTCCCATTTGTCGGTGATGTCGGGCGATGCGGGCAAGACTCCCCGGCTGAGACGTTGTTGGTTGATACATAGCGCGGTAAGTTCGTTGCGTAAAGCCTCCTCGTAATGTGTGTAATATTCCTGCTGTTCCATTTTTTTAGAATTTTTGCGCAAAAATAGCAAAACATTTTGCTCCAAGATAAAAAAATTTGTAATATTGCGCATTATTAACCCATAAAATAACGAAAAATGGAAAAAAAGAAATTTAAACTTATTCTGCTCGTACCGCTTTTTATTTTGATTCTCTGCTTCAAATGCTGCACTGTAATCGACAGCGGCGAAATTGGTATCGAATTCCACAAATGGTCGTCGAAAGAAGAGGATTACGGCGGCGTAGAAGGCACTTGCAAAGGCTGGGTATTTTACAATCCGCTGACTACAAGCATATTTACCTATCCCACATACATTCAGCGCAAAAACTACGATCCGTTCAACGTAAACGCCAAAGACGCGTCGGTGTTCTCGATGGACCCCACTATCGCCTACCGTATCGACCCCGCCAAGGCGTGCGACATTTTTGTAAAATACCGCAAGGATATCGAAGACCTTGAAAACGGATACATAAAGACCTGTATTTATGAGGCTTACCGCACCTGCGCCAACAACTACACTTCTGACTCGCTGATGTCGAGCCGCGCAAGTTTCGAGGCAGAGGTAAGGCAGAGATTGGAGAAAAGTCTTGAAGCCGAGGGATTTATAGTTACCGAGTTTACCTCGCAAATCACACCTCCGCAGTCGCTCGCACAGATGATCAACGAAAAGAATATGGCTGTTCAGAGTTCGCTCAAAGCCGAGAACAAGGTGAAAGAGGCTGAGGCCAACGCCAAAATCAAGATTGCCGAAGCCAAAGGCGAGGCCGAGGCTATGAAGGTAAAAGCCGACGCCGAAGCATACTACAACCGCACCATTTCGGCATCGCTCAGCCCCCTCATCGTTCAGGAAGACTGGATTGAAAAATGGGACGGCAAAGTGCCCCAAATCGTTGGTCCCGGAAACACGATGTTTGATATGTCGAAGTTTCAGACTAAGTAATTTCTGAAATATTGTAACAAAAAACGGCGTAAATTCTTGCCATTCACGCCGTTTTTTTTTATTTCTTCTTTGTAACCTCTTGAACCAAACTTCTTAAATAAGCATCCGAAACATTGCCTATTTCGCTTTTATCATATATGGTCATCAAAGTTATAATGATTTTATCTTCTGTCTGCCTAACATTGTAAGTAATCACACGAGCCCCACCGCTTTTGCCCTTGCCTTTGGAGGTAATTGGCATACGGTATTTGTACATAGAGCCACCTAACGATTTACCACTATATGGATTTTCTTCCAATGAATCAAGAAAAGAATCATAATCTGAGGTAAATGATTTGTACTTCTTAGCCAAATCTTTTGCCCGTTTTTCAAACTCATCCAAATAATCGAATACAACTTCCATCAGTCAACAAACAAATTTCTGGCATTATGTTTAACTTTTCCTGATACTAATTCATCATAGGCTCTGGTAAAACTCTCTTTTACCATTTTCTGTTGATTCTTGGTTATCTCATCATTAGATTCTGATATTTCTTTTGTATCCAACAGCATTCGAAATGCTTCCTTCACTTTGTCGTTTTGCAGAATGTAAAGATTCCACAGCACGTCTACAAGAGAGGTTTCTTGTTGGCTTAACGCTATTTTTGTGTTTGACAACATAATCAAATAATTTAGTTTTCTTTCCGCAAATATACAATTTTAATTCTAACCTCCATCCATTCTCCCCAAAAAATTATTTGCACAACACCTTTTTTTTATAAATTTGCACCAATTAATAATTTAAAATTTTCAAAAATATGTGGATAATTTGTGCCGACTTAGAAGGGGTTTTTGTTCCCGAAATCTGGATTAACGTTGCTAAAAAAACTGGCATCGACGAACTTAAACTCACAACCCGCGACATCAAGGACTATGACCAACTGATGCGTTACCGGCTCGAAATCTTAGACAAACACAACCTTAAACTTCAAGACATTCAAGAGGTTATCAACACTCTTCAACCCCTGCCCGGCGCTCTCGACTTTATCAGAGAGATTCGCAAACTGACGCGTTTCGCCATCGTGAGCGACACTTTTGTGGAGTTTGCCCAACCGCTTATGGACAAGTTGGAAAACCCGTTTCTGCTATGCCACAGCCTCGAAACCGACAGCACAGGACGCATCACCAACTACCTCCTCCGCCAAAGCGACCCCAAGCGCAAAACCGTGGAGGCGTTTAAAAGTCTGAAATACAACGTGGTGGCATTCGGCGACAGTTACAACGACGTTACAATGCTTCAAGCCGCCGACCGTGGAATCCTTTTCTGTCCGCCCGACAACGTGAAGGCAGATTTTCCGCAGTACCCTGTAGTAACCGACTTGCAGAGCCTCAAAGAGGAATTGATCAAAATCGTAAAGCAATAAAATTCACTTGAAATTTCACATAATTATGCACAAGACAATCATTTCGTTAACGGCGGCAGTAATGCTCGCGGGCTGCACAGGCGGCTCAAACAACTCGAACAACAGCACTAACGAGGCTGCAAATCAGGAGACCAAAACCTACAACTTTCTCGATGCCAAGGAGAAAACATTCGACGGATTCTCGGTGCACTGGCTCAAAGACAACGCCGAGGACAAGAATTTTCCATTCGACCTTTTTGGCAACATCCCCGAAAGCATCCGACAGGAGGTTAACCTGCCCGACGACGGCATTCCTTCGTCGATGAGCGCATACCTGATCAAGAGCAACGGCAAGAACATTCTCTTTGACTCCGGTTTGGGCGAAAAGTCTGGCGGACAACTAATTCCGCAATTGCAGAGTTACGGTGTGGCTCCCGAAAATATTGATTATGTGTATATTACGCATTTTCACGGCGACCATATCGGCGGAATGTTAACCCCCGACGGCGAAAAGGTTTTCACCAATGCGGAGGTGTATGTATCTCAGTTAGAGAAAGATTCTGACCTTGGCAAAGGCGAACAGGCCGCAAAAATGATTGAAAAATACGGCGACAAAATCCACACCTTCAACTTCGGCGACACTCTGCCCGAGGATGTAAAGGCCATCAAAGCCATTGGTCACACCCCGGGACACACTGTATATCAAAAAGGCAACGTCTTGATAATCGGCGACTTGATGCACGCATTTGCAATCCAAGTAAACCATCCCGAGATTAACGCCAACTTTGACGGCGACAAAGACCAAGCCGCCTCCACCCGCAAAAGCATACTTCAATATGCCAAAGATAACGGTCTGACAATGTGCGGAATGCACTTGCCTGTACCGGAGAAATAGAAATAACTTGGTGAATGTGAAAAAGAGATACATTAGTTTTGCACAATTAACAATGATTTTTTATCTTTGCTAAACCAAACAATACTAACTATGTCACGCAGCGAAACAAACAAATTGAAATACATCATCGCCTTGGTGGCTGAGTTTGCTGCCAAATTCTCAATCGGCGAAAAACAAGCGTTCAATTATTTGAAACGTTTTAAAGGTATGGACTATTTGTCAGAGTTTTACGATGTGCTGCATACCTTGTCGTTTGAGGAGACTGTTAGTTCTTTGGCAACAATATGCAATAGAAACGGCGGAAAACTAATGTACAGCGTATGATACTTTTTCACGGTTCAAATATGATTATTGAAACCCCTGATTTGTCGAAATCCAAGCCATTCAAGGATTTCGGAAGGGGTTTCTATCTATCTGCCAACGAAACACAAGCACAGCGTATGGCAGAACAACGGACATCACTGACTCAATTTGGCAAACCGACGGTTACTCGTTTTTCGTTTGACGAAACAATAATGGAATCGGAAGAACTTAAAGTCCTCGTTTTCAATGATTATTGCGAAGAATGGGCAGAGTTTGTGCTTAAAAATAGAGACATAAACCAACCTCAACCCACTCACAATTACGATATTGTGTACGGACCTATTGCCGACGATGGTGTTACTTTCCAATTGCGCCGTTTCAAAGCAGGGGCTATTTCGCTCAAAGAACTTGTTGACCAACTGCGATTTGCAAAGGGCATCACTTATCAATACTTTTTTGGAACAGATTTGGCACTTTCTAAACTAAAAAAACTATGAAACTATCAGATTCTCAAATAAAAATGATGCAAGAGGATATGTTATCCGAACTTGTTGCCCTTATTATGGAACGCTGGCATTATTCCATCAACGAAGCGTTAGAAACCGTTTACAATAGTGAAACTTTTGCGCGTTTAAACGACAAAAACACAGGACTTTACTACCAAAGTCCGGGATATGTGTATTCTTTTTTGGACAACGAATTAAAAGAAGGGCGGTTTTGTTGATTGGAATGTGTAATTCTTTGGCAAAGAGTGAAAACGTTCCCTTCTACCGTCTTTTAAACCGCTCCAAGTAATCGCTTATTTTATTGATTAAAGATTTTGTTTTTTCAGGGTCATAAGAGGGTTGTTGGATTTGCGGATTGTTGAGAACAGTTGAATTGAGGTTTATTGGAGGAAGATAGCCATCGGTAATGTGAATCAATACGGCAGTAAAATTGTCTGAGGTTTTTCCTTCGCAGTAGGAAAATAATTTATTGATTTTATCATCGTCGGTTCCTTTCATAGCCAACACTCGACAAAGACATTCTGTTGAGATATTTTCCAAAACTCCATCGGTGCATAAGAAAAAATAGTCGCCATCCAACACACTGTTGCTATTGTAATCAGGCATATCACGCTCGTCGTTGGCTGACATACATTTTGTTATGATATTTCTTTTGGGATAACTCTTGGCCTGTTGCTCTGTGATTTTACCTTTATCCAATAATTCCTGCACAAGCGAATGATCCTTGGTCTCCATTATCACCGACGGTTGATAATTGAGCGGTATATAGTATTTTGGTCTGATTTGGTACACACGGCTATCTCCTGTATGGGCAACAAGAACACCATTGTCGCCAATATAGACACAAGTCATAGTAGTGCCCATACTTAGCAACGACTTAGGATTTTTTTCTTTCTTATCGAGTTCGTTGTATGCGAACAATACGGCTTTGTCAAAATAATCAGTAGTAATTATGTAATTTTCGGGAGGATTTGTATCAAAATATACCGCAAGAGCACAACACACTGTCTGAGCCGCAATGTCGCCATCCTCGTGTCCACCCATTCCATCGCAAACAATAAAAAAACGTCCGTTGTCGTCTATCCTATAACGATCTTGTTGATAGTCCCTTCTACCTTGTCCTTGAAAAAACAACGGTTTGTTTAATGTAATTTTCATAGCCATAATATTATTGCTTAAACCCTACTTCTTCCCCTTCATCGTCTGTTTCAGCCATCTATTTGATCTTAGGCGGATTAGGAACATCACGCCGCGGAGGAAGAGTTCTACTGCCATTGCCAACCATACGCCGGTGAGACCCATATACGATGCTAAGAGCATTACAAAGGGGATGCGGATGAGCCACATTGAGGCAAGATTCATTATGCTGGGAACAAGGCTGTCGCCCGCTCCTACAAAGATGCCGTAACCTATGATGGCTGCCGCAAACATCGGCTCGGCAAAGGCTTCGATGCGCAAAATCTCTGTGCCGAGGTCAACAATTTCGCTCACGGGGGTCATCAACGAGAGCAATTCGGGACAGAACACAAACATAAACACCGACATCACCGTGAGCATTATCATTCCCGTAAAGGTGGAAATGTAGGCGAAACTCTTGGCGAGAAACCTGCGCCCCGCCCCTACGCACTGTCCTATAAGGGTGGTAGCAGCGTCGGAAATACCGTAGCCGGGCATATAACAGATACCTTCTATGGTAACGGCAAAGGTGTCGGCGGCGATTGCCACATTGCCGAGAGGCGCAACTATCGATGTCATAACGATATACGCAAAACTCATAACGGTGCGCTGCACTCCCACAGGCAGTGAAATTTTGAGCGAACTTACCACGCACTTACGGGTAGGCGCATAAGAACCCTTTTCGTGCCACACTGAGAGCAGTTTAGAACGGCACACAAGATAGTACATCTCAAAAAACGACACCACAGCGCACGCCAACACAGAACCGGTAGCCGCGCCCCTTACGCCGAGATTAGCACCCGGTATAACAATCTGACAACCAAGCAAATCCACCGTACGTTCAGGATAGATAAGAAAAAAGTTGAACACCACGTCTAACACGCAGGTGGTGATATTGAGAATGCTCGGCACACGGAGGTTTCCCTCGCTTCGGAGCATACTCGACGATAGGTAACTCATCTGCATAAAGGGCATTCCCAACGAAAAAATAAAGATATAGTCGGAGGCGTCGCCACAAATGTCGTCGCCGCCGTTGAGCCAATGCGGAAGAGGTTCGCTAATCAACAGAGACACAGCGGTAATCACAATTCCAAACAAAAGGCAGAACGAAATAGACTGACGCAGAATATCTCGTGCAGCCTTGGGATTGTCGGCTCCTATGCGGTGCGAAACCATTACAGCAAAGCCTGTTACCACCGACTCAACAAGTCCGAACAGCAGCCACGTGGTAGAGGTAACAAGTCCCACAGCCGCCGAGGCGTGAGCACCGAGACTTCCCACCATACTTGTGTCGATATACGACATCAGTATAAACGAAATCTGCGCCATAATAGCCGGCACGCTCAACTGCAAAGTCAGTTTAATTTGCTGACTCCGAGTGAGTTGCTCGCCCTTGCGGATTGCCTCGAATGCCTTGTCGGATTTTGCCATCTTGTCAGTTTTGGTTGCTCTGAGAGGATACAACAGAGATGGCCACCGTGTAGCCGGTAGTCCACGCCGCCTGTAAATTAAAACCACCTGTAACAGCGTCTATATCAAGTATTTCGCCAATAAAATAGAGATTCTGCACAGACTTAGATTCCAAAGTTTTGCCGTTGACCGACGAAAGCGAAACGCCGCCACAGGTAACAAACTCATCGCGGTATCTGCCCTTTCCTTGGACTTTGTAATTATCTGAAATCAAACAAGATACAAGACGGTTTAGTGATTTTTTCGACACCTCAGCCCAACGTCGGCTCTCCTCGATTCCACATTTTGAGAGGAAATATTGCCAAAGCCTGTTGGTGATTTTCGGTGGATGAGCCGCAACAATGCCCTTCTGAGGATTACGTTTCTGCAAGTCGAGAAGCATTGTGCGAGCCTCTTCTTCGTTGGTATTCAGCCAATTAACAATTACAAACGATGTATATTTGTTTTCAGCGAGGTAACGCGCGGCATACGAAGAGAGTTTCAACACTGCGGGACCGCTTAATCCCCAATGAGTTACAAGGATAGAGCCTTCTGCCGAAAACTTGGTAGACGCCAAACTGCAACTTACATCCTCGATGGTGACACCCGTCAACTGATTGAAAATCTTATCGTTGATAGTGAATGTAAACAAACTTGGAACAGGGTCGGCAATCTCGATGCCGTGATCAGCAAACTGTGCGATAAACTCCTTGCCCGCTCCACCTGTTGCAACTATCATTATATCAAACTCTTCGTGATATTTTTCGGGGAAAAAAAGTTGGAATTTTCCTTCCTCGTGAGTAAAAGATTGAAGTCTGAATCCTGTCTTAACCGAAACCCTATTACGGCGGAGTATATCATAAAGAGTATCAACCACTTGCATAGCGTTTTCTGATTCTGGGAATACACGTCCGTCGGGCTGATCAAACAGAGCAACACCGTGATTCTCAAACCATTCCACAGTATTGTTATGGTCGAATGTGTAAAAAAGTTTCTTCATCAGATTGGCGCCCCTTGGATACACCGACACCACCGACGGCAAACCCTCAAATGTGTTGGTAATATTGCACCGTCCGCCGCCTGTGAGAGCGAGTTTGCGCATAGGCTCAGCACCCGACTCAAACACCGTTATATCAAACAGTTGCGACATCTCTGCAATATTGGCGGCGCAGAAACATCCCGCTGCCCCCGCTCCTATTACCGCTATTTTCTTTTTTACCGTCATTTTTATAATTTTATCAGGCCGCAAAATTAGTGATAATTTTTTAAAAAAAGGATTTTTCACTTTTCACAAAAAAATGTTGCCAACAATTTCAAAATATGTAATTTTGCGATGTAATTTAATTGAAATAATATGCCGCTTAACATACCCGACCGACTGCCGGCCATTGAGATTCTTAAAAAGGAGAATATTTTTGTAATCGACAATTCGCGAGCCGAGGCGCAAGACATCCGCCCGCTCAAAATTGCCATCCTCAACCTTATGCCCATAAAGGTGACCACCGAGACCGACCTCGTGAGGTTGCTGTCGAACTCGCCGTTGCAGATCGAAATCGACTTTATCAAAATCAAGAGCCACACCTCCAAAAACACTCCTGTGGAGCATATGATGCAGTTTTACACCGACTTTGAGGAGATAAAAACTCACAAATACGACGGTCTGATTGTTACGGGAGCACCTGTGGAACAAATTGATTTTAAAGATGTTACCTATTGGGGCGAACTCACCGAGATTTTCGACTGGGCCAAGACCAACGTAACTGCCAAGATGTTTATCTGCTGGGGTGCGATGGCGGCGCTCAACTATTACTACGGCGTTCCCAAGCACGCAATCGACCAAAAGTGTTTCGGAGTGTTTAAGCACCGTATGACCAACCCGCTCAACCCGATTTTCCGCGGGTTCGACGACATTTTTTACGTTCCCCACAGCCGTCACACCGAACTTGACGAGGCGGACATTGTCAAAGTGCCTGAACTTGAAATACTTGCCACAAGCGACGAGGCTGGAATCTATATGCTCACCGCCAACAACGGCCGCGAACTTTACCTCACGGGTCACGCCGAATACAACGCCTACACGCTCGACACCGAGTACAAGCGTGACCTTGCCAAAGGACTGCCCATCGACATTCCGCAGCACTATTACCCCGGCAACGACCCCAACAATCCTCCCTGTGTGCGCTGGCGCAGCACCGCCAACCTGATGTTCAACAACTGGCTCAACTACTTCGTCTACCAAGCCACACCGTATAATATTGAGGATATTCAATAAGAAAAGTACAAAAAAAAAACTCAGCGGACAATTACTTATCCGCTGAGTCTATTCCATTAAATATCAATCGATTATTCAAACACTATCTTGTCGCCGTCGACGCGGGCAAGGATTTCGGGCTTTTTGCCTATGCGACCCGAGATGAGTTCGGTGGCAAGGGTGTTGAGAATCTGTTTTTGTATAACACGCTTTACTGGACGTGCTCCAAACTGAGGATCGTAACCCTTGTGAGCAACCCATTTTACTGCCTCGGGGGTAAGGTGTATTTGCAAACCTTGCTCTTTGAGACTCTTGTTGATAACATTCATTTGAATGTCAACCACTTGCGCTATCTGTTGCTCGCTCAAAGGAGTAAACATCACAGTTTCATCGATTCGGTTGAGGAACTCGGGACGGATGGTGTTTTTCAAAAGGTTCATCACCTGTGTGCGTGTGGTGTCGAGAATCTGTTCGTCGTTCTGACCGTTGAGTTCTTCAAGATTCTGGCGGATAACGTCGCTACCGAGGTTTGAGGTCATTATTATAATGGTGTTCTTGAAATTTACCGTGCGACCCTTTCCATCGGTAAGACGGCCATCGTCAAGCACTTGCAGCAAAATGTTGAACACGTCGGGGTGAGCCTTTTCGATTTCGTCCAAAAGGATAACCGAATATGGTTTGCGGCGCACTGCCTCGGTAAGTTGTCCACCCTCATCGTAACCAACGTAGCCGGGAGGCGCTCCGATAAGACGCGTTACAGCAAATTTTTCTTGATATTCGCTCATATCGATACGCACCATAAGGTTTTCGTCGTCGAAAAGGAACTCGGCAAGAGCCTTTGCCAACTCGGTTTTACCTACACCCGTGGTACCGAGGAAGATAAACGAACCAATAGGCTTTTTGCTGTCTTGCAATCCGGCACGGCTACGACGAACGGCATCTGCCACAACAGATATTGCAAGGTCCTGACCTACAACACGTTTATGAAGTTCGTTTTCAAGGTTGAGGAGTTTTTCTTTCTGGGTCTGCATCAGTTTTGTAAGCGGAATACCCGTCTGACGAGAAATTACCTCTGCAATGTCCTCATATCCAATCTCTTCCTTGATAAGCGGTGAATCTTTTTGATTCTCTTCAAGTTGCGTTTTCAACTGGTTGATTTGGTTTTCGGCTTCGGGAATACGGCCGTATTTCAACTCAGAGGCAAGTTGGAGGTTGCTCTCGCGCTCTGCCTTGGTGTACTGGTTTTTGAGGTTTTCGAGGTCGGACTTCAACTGCTGCATTTTTTGCACTATCTCCTTCTCGCTCTGCCACTTAGCGTTAAGATTAGAGCGTTCCTCGTTGAGTTCGGCAAGAATCTTGGCGTTTTTCTCAATCTTGGCGGAATCACCTTCACGCTTAATTGCCTCACGCTCAATTTCATACTGACGAATTTTGCGGTTAACCTCGTCCAAAGGTTCGGGCACAGAGTTCATCTCAATTTTGAGTTTTGCTGCACTTTCGTCGATAAGGTCGATGGCTTTATCAGGAAGGAAACGGTCTGATATATAGCGGTTTGAAAGTTCCACAGCGGCAATAATTGCCTCGTCTTTGATACGGATATGGTGGTGGTTTTCGTAACGCTCTTTCAGTCCACGGAGAATCGAAATTGCATCCTCAACATTTGGCTCGTCGATCATAACGGGCTGGAAACGACGTTCGAGAGCCTTATCTTTTTCAAAATATTTCTGATATTCGTCCAAAGTGGTTGCGCCAATGGCTTTTAGTTCGCCTCGAGCAAGGGCAGGTTTAAGAATGTTGGCAGCGTCCATTGCGCCATCGCTCTTGCCTGCGCCCACAAGGGTGTGAATTTCATCGATAAAAAGGATAATTTCGCCGTCGGAATCCATAACCTCCTTAACCACAGACTTTAAACGTTCCTCAAACTCACCTTTGTATTTAGCACCGGCAATCAATGCGCCCATATCGAGCGAATAAAGTTGCTTAGATTTAAGGTTTTCGGGCACGTCGCCATTGATGATACGATGTGCAAGTCCCTCAGCAATAGCGGTTTTACCTACACCGGGTTCGCCCACAAGAATAGGGTTGTTTTTGGTGCGTCGGCTCAGGATTTGCAGCACACGGCGTATTTCGTCGTCACGACCGATAACAGGGTCGAGTTTGCCTTTAAGTGCCTGAGCGTTAAGGTTTATGGCGTATTTAGAAAGACTCTGGTAAGTATCCTCGGCACTCTGGCTTGTAACCTTTGAGCCACCGTGAAGTTCGTCGATAGCCTTGGCAAGTTCTTTGGCGTTGAAACCGCTGTCTTTCATCATATTAGCCACGTCGTCGCCGGCATTAAGCAATGCCTGATAGATATGCTCGATGGTAACAAACTCGTCGCCACGCTTTTCGGCATCGGATTGAGCATTGAGCAATACGCGTTGACAGTCGCTGCTGAGGTACGGTTCGCCGCCCTGCACCTTGGTGTAACGGCTGCAAATAGCGTCCAACGTGCGCTGGAAGGTCTGCAAATTGATATTCAACTTTCTGAA
The DNA here is from genome assembly GCA_017960885.1 of Bacteroidales bacterium. GTDB lineage: Bacteria > Bacteroidota > Bacteroidia > Bacteroidales > UBA3824 > UBA3824. The sequence goes on along the minus strand of JAGCYI010000200.1, from coordinate 19,461 downwards.
AATAAAGTTGGTGATATTTTCATCGGCCTTGATGATAGCCGAGAGCAGATGTCCGGTTTCGATAGCCTGACATCCGGCACGCTGACTAAGCGCCACCGCCTCTTGCACGGCCTTCTGCCCTTTGATTGTAAATTTGTCGAAGTTCATAATGCTAAGTTACTTAAAATTGTTTACGCGATACAATTTACAAACTATTTGCCATATAACAATCTTTTTTCGGTAGGAAAAAATGAAAAATTTTATAAAATATTGAAGATAAGGATATTAAGAAAAGTATTGGAGGAAAGAGGTGGAATTAAAAAACCGTCAAAATGACAGAGTAGTATAGACAAATTGACACAAAAGAAGACAAAATGGCAGAAAAATGATTCTCTTGTGCGAACTTTGCGTATTTCTCATCTTTTGTTTGCAACTTAAATCTTTTTATTTACTTTTGCCGCAAAATTAAAAGACATCAGTTATGAGTGGTTTCTTCGGAGCAGTTTCAAAAGAAAACTGCGTTTCAGACGTGTTCTACGGAACCGACTATCATTCGCACCTCGGCACCAAGAGAGGCGGTATGGCAATTTTCAACTCTAATACAGGCATTTACGAAAGGGCTATTCACAGCCTCGAAAACAGTTACTTCCGCACCAAGTTTGAGAGCGATGCCAATTCGTTTAACGGCTGTTCGGGCATAGGCTGCATTAGCGACACCGAGCCCCAACCTTTGGTTATTGAATCGCGCATCGGACGGTTTGCTATCGCTACCGTGTCTAAAATCAACAACATCAACGAAATTGCGCACTATTTCTTAGACAAAGGCGAACATTTTGCCGAAACATCGCAAGGTTCGTACAACGCAACCGAACTTGTGGCAATGCTTGTTTGCGAAAAAACCACCATCGAGGAGGGCATCAAAAACGTTTACGACCGTATCAAAGGCTCTTGCTCAATACTTATTTTATACAAAGACCGCATTATCGCCGGTCGCGACAAACACGGACGCACACCTATTATTATAGGTCACAAAGACGGAGCTTTTTGCGCCGCATCCGAAACTTCGTCGTTTATCAATCTCGGTTACAAAATTTTCCAATATATTGGCGCAGGCGAAATCGTAGAAATCACTGCCGACGGTATCCGCACTCTCAAACCCGCTGAAAAGGATATGCAGATTTGCTCGTTCCTTTGGGTTTACTATGGATACCCGCCGTCGTTTTACGAGGGAATCAACGTTGACGAAACCCGTTACAACAACGGTGCAGAACTTGCAACAGCCGATATGGAAGACAACGGCGGCAACAAACCCGATGTGGATTTTGTAGCCGGTATTCCCGACAGCGGTGTAGGTCACGCCCTCGGTTACAGCAACAAGGCGCACATTCCCTACATCCGTCCCTACGCTAAGTACACTCCCACATGGCCTCGCAGCTTTATGCCGCAAAACCAAAAACAACGCGAACTTGTTGCCAAAATGAAACTCATACCCAACTCTGCCCTTATCAATGGCAAAAAAGGTATCTTCCTCGACGACAGCATTGTACGCGGCACACAGCTCAAAGACAATGTAAAAGACCTTTACGAATATGGCATCAAAGAAGTGCACATGCGTGTAGCTTGTCCTCCGTTGGTGTTCCCGTGCGAGTTTTTGAATTTCAGCCGTTCGCGTAGCAATCTCGAACTTGCCACACGCAAGGCTATCACCAATCTCAAAGGCTGTGTCAACGAAGAGGATCTGCCCAAATATGCCGACCCCGACAGCACAGAATACAAAGATATGGTTGAAGAAATCCGCAAGGAACTTGGACTCACAACTTTGAAATTCCAACGCTTAGACGCACTTGTACGCGCTATTGGTTTGCCCAAACAGCACCTTTGCACACACTGTTTCGACGGCACTGGAGTAGGTCAATAAGCCATGAAAATTCTCATACAGCAGCCTTCGAGCTACCATTTTGGATTTGCCTATTCGGCAGATTTGGGGTGTAATGCGCCTTCGTCAGAAATTTTTGTAGAAAATCCTGTAAATAAGGCTGTTACATCTCCGTTTGATTCTGCCGAAGCATTTTCAAAAAAGCTGACACGCGAACTCAAAGCTATAAAAAAACAACAGGCTGTGGCGTTTGGTATCGATTACGAATTATTTGCCGACGAATCAAGTGCCGACATGTTTGAAACGGCTTTAAAATGCTGTATGAGGCTTGGATTTCACGCTGCCATTGTTACATCGTGCAGCGAAATTATCAAGCATCTGCCCACGCTAAAACAACTTGCTCCATACTACTGCTCGGTTGCCATTAAAATTCCATCTGCCGACGATTCAGTAATGCAAATAATGCAGCCGGGATTTCCGCTATTTCAACAGCGATTACAGTTAATCAAAGAGTTAGTAGAATCAAAAATAAAAACTGGCGTTTGGATCACCCCCGTTTTGCCATACATCAACGACTCGGAACAGAGCCTATCCACAATATTGGAATCAGCAGCACAAAACGGGGCTACATTTGCCGCATATCAAAAAAAACTCACCTTAAACGATACCACACGACAATACCTCTTCGACAATATAGGTCTACGCTATCCGCACCTTGTAGAACAATACCAACAGCTTTTTTCGGGCAAGGACGAAACCTTCGGACCTAACTTTATGGCATTGTCTAACACATTTGTACGCACGGCAAAACGCTGCGGTATGTCAACAGGATGGCCCGAATACCGTCCGCCGCAATTATCTCTATTTTAAAGCGTACTTGGCTATTGTACATAACCCATTGAGGGTTAATTCCTTATCTATTTTATCAAATACACTTGTTATAGGTGCGAGAATACTGTTAAGTCCACCCGTAGCAATGGTGCGAATCTGATTTTGAGGTACGCCGTGCTGCCGTTCCATATCGGCTTTCATTTGAGAAATAATACCCTCCACAAGACCTTTGTAACCATAAAGAATGCCGCTTTGGATACATTCTACCGTGTTGGTTCCGAGACTCGACGGCGGAATCTCTAACGGCACAGATGGCAACTGGGCGGTATTGCTAAAAAGCGATTTGAGCGCAGTGCCAATGCCTGGTGCAATGGCAATACCTGCGATATTAGCCTTATCGTCTAATGCGGTAAACGACAACGCTGTGCCAAAATCAGCCACAATACAAGCACTGTGAAATGTTTCCCAAGCCTGTACAGCATCGCAAAGCAAGTCCCCTCCTATTTCGTGTTCGCTTCCTGCGGGAACCTTTACGGGAAGACTCGGAAATACTTCCGCACACACAATTAATGGCTTTTTGTTGATAAGTCGCTGAGAAACAATTACAAAAGCACCTATTAGCTGTGGCACAACCGAACTCACCACCACATTGTCTATCTGAGCTGAATCCAAGCCAAAATCTTTAAACAAAGCATGTAGCAAAGCGAAGTATTCATCGCCTGTACGCTTTGTATCGGTGCTAATGCGCCATTGTTCTATAACACGACCGTTGTCGAAAACAGCCGCCTTGATGTTAGTGTTGCCGATGTCAAAAGTTAGAAGCATAATGATTTTATTTTGTCATAGTGCAAAGATAGAAAATATTTAATAACTTTGCGACAAAAACAAACGATTTCTTGTTGATAACAAACTCGATGCTTCAAACATTCATCAAATACATCGCCTCACACCAACTTGCCACTCAAGACGATCACATCCTCCTTGCCATCAGCGGAGGTGCCGATTCGGTGGCCATGCTCGATTTGTTTGCCAAAGCGGAATACAATTTTGCCATTGCACATGCAAACTTTCATCTCAGAGGCGACGACAGCAACCGCGACGAGGCGTTTGTAAGGGCGTTGGCAAAAAAATACAATGTAGAAATCTTTGTAAAGAGTTTTGACACACAGTCTTATGCTGCCGAACAACATATCTCGATAGAGATGGCGGCACGCGACCTCCGCTATGCCGAATTTGAGCGGATTATGAACCAACACGGATTTGACTCTACCGCCGTGGCGCACCATATCGACGACGCAATTGAAACCTTTATGCTAAACCTTTTGCGAGGCTCTGGTATCAGCGGACTCACAGGCATGCATCCCAAAAACGGCAGGATAATCCGCCCGATGCTCTGTTTCACAAGGCAAGAAATCGAAGATTATATCAAAAATAATGGTTTAGAATACGTTACCGACGTTACCAACTTTGAAAACGAGTTTTCGCGCAACAAAATCCGCAACTGCGTTGTTCCTTACTTTGAACAGATCAACCCATCGTTTCGCAACAGCTTTGCCGACACCTTTAAATATATGCAGCAAGTAAAAGAGATATATTTTGAAGAGATAGAGAGGCAAAAAAACGTCGCCACCATCTGCGAACCCGACAACCTCAAAATCGACATCGACCAACTGCTGCAATATCCTCATCGCGAGGCATTTATGTTTGAAATACTCCGTCAGTACGGCTTCAACAAAAAGCAGGTGCAACAGATTGGACACTCACTCACTGGCGAAAGCGGCAAAACATTCTCAAGCCCTTCGCATCAATTATTAAAAGATAGAAAATATCTTATTATCAATAAGTTAAACCAAGCTGCCGCTTCTCCCCTATTTATTCAAAAAAGCGACATTGACAAAGGCGTATTTTATTGGGGCGATTACAAGTTTGAGTTTGAGATATGCGACAACGCAAACATCAACCTCAAATGCGGCAGCGAAACAGCGTTTTTCGACTACGACAAGCTCACATTCCCCCTCGAAATCAGGCACTGGCACAACGGCGACACCATAGTGCCGTTTGGCCGCAAACAGCCCAAAAAGCTAAGCGACATATTTATCGACCACAAACTATCTGTGGTAGACAAAGAACGCACCGCGATACTATGCTCTGGCGGCAATATCATTTGGGCAGTGGGATTACGCGCCGCAGAAACATGCAAAGTTACATCCGAAACTGTACGTATATTACGCATTAACAGTGCGTTATAATTTTTTTTAATAAAATCACTACAAAAACCATCGCTATTAACCAAAAAAGCCTTAACTTTGGAGGCAAAAATTTTTATAGATTATGAAAAAAGTGTTATATGTATTTAGCCTTATTTTAGTAGGCTTAGGTTTGGTAAGCAGCCTCTTTGGACATAACTTCATAGGATTTCTCCTTGCAGGCGGAGGTATATTGCTCGCACTTATCACCTTTGTTTCAGGCAAGCTTATCGATGCCTCCACACAATCCACATTCGACAACGGAGAGGCTTCGCTCGAAGGCAAGATCAACAACCAGATTGCAGAATCACGTCGCAACAAGTTTAAGGCAGAAAGCGAAATCCGCCGCCTTACATCATGGAGCAACGATGCAATTTTTTCGGCATACTCAGCCGCAGCACAAAAAGAGGGCGTTCTGCTTGAAAAAGACAAGCTCTACGAAAACTACGACCAGATACGTGAACAGTTAGGTCCTAAAATAGAATTTGAAGCCGAAGACAAATGCGACAACATAGTAAAAGGTTACCGCGACAAAATCAACGGCTACAAAGAGCGCATAACAGTATTCGACCAAAAACAAGACGAATACCTCAAGCTCAAAGACAAAATAAAAGCCGTTAAGCAAAAAGAGAAACTCATGAAAAAGCTCGAAGGCCACGACAACCATTTGGAACAAGCCGACGAGCGCGAGCTCAACTCTATAGCCGCCGGCGAATACGACCTCTCGCAACTTACAATGGGCTCGCTCGAACAAGAAGTGCTCGAGCGCGAAGAGTACTACAAACAGTTGGAAGAGACCAAGTTTCTTGACAGATTGTAAAACAAATTATATTATAACTATTTAAAATGAGAAAACTTATAGTAGCAGGCAACTGGAAAATGAACACTTCGGTTGCCGAAGGAGTAGAACTCGCAAAAAAAGTTAGCGATTACGCAGCAAGCAAAAACCTTCCCGCTCAGAAACAGGTAGTGATAGCTCCCCCTTTCACACACCTCGCTCCCATCGCGCAGGTTATCAACGCCGACAAAGTAATCCTCGCCGCACAAGACTGCGCTGCCACCACTAATGGCGCATACACCGGCGAAGTTTCGGCTTCAATGCTCAAAGGTCTTGGCGTTAAGGCCGTTATCCTCGGTCACTCTGAGCGCCGTCAGTATTTCAAAGAAAATTCAGAAATCCTTCTTAAGAAAATCAAACTCGCCCTCGCCGAAGGTCTCGACATCATCTTCTGCATCGGTGAAACAAAAGAGCAGCGCGAAGCTGGTGCCAACCTCTACAACAACGTTATCAAGGCTCAGCTCGTTGACACCGTATTCACTCTCACTCCCGAAGAATTCAAGAAAGTAATCATCGCTTACGAACCCGTTTGGGCTATCGGCACTGGCCTTACAGCTACTCCCGAACAAGCTCAGGACATTCACGCTATGATTCGCAAAGCTATTGCCGACAATTTTGGTCAGGCTGTTGCCGACGACACCACCATCCTCTACGGTGGTAGCTGCAAACCCTCTAACGCTGCCGAAATCTTTGCTAAAAAAGACGTTGACGGCGGCTTAATCGGAGGCGCTTCGCTCAAAGCCGACGACTTTGCTAAACTCATCGACGCAAGATAGATTACATTTATCTAATAATTTTTTGCGGGCGGCTGCGTTTCTATTTATATATGGACGTACCGTCCGCATTTTTTTATCTAAAACTACTACCGATATGAAAATAAGGTTGACGATTTCAAAACTATTTCTAACTATTTGTTTAACAGCAAGTTTCTTCTCTGTTAACGCTCAGCAGAAGCAATTTCCCGACGACGAAAACTTTGTGAGCGAGCTCAACAGCTTCATGGGTGTAAAAACTTCGCTCAACAAAGACCTCAAAACCGAGGTCAAGGCTTTTACCGACAAGATAGAAACCAATGTGGTGTCGGGCGAAATGCGCTCCCAAATGATAGAAATCATGAACAACTATCTCGCTAAAAGATGCTCGCCGTCGCCACACATGTTCAACCTTATTAAAACCTTCAACGCCTTCTGCGACAAAAACAAAACTCAGCAGTTCGGGGTATGGTACAATTATATGAAAGAGTATATGTCTGACAGGGTATCATTGACCAAAATCAACGACAACACCGTGTTTATATACAACCTCTTAAAAGACAAAAGTATAGAAACCATCGGTTCAAAATCGTGGATACTCAGCACCGACAACTACACTTTAAACATTCGCGACAACGACAACGGAAAGAAAGAGCTTTGGGTGGAATGCCAAAACGTAGACCTCCGCTGCAAGATGCGCGACGACAGCTCCCTGGTAATTTACTCTACCAACGGCAAATTTAGCTATTCCGACAAAAAATGGTACGGCAACGGCGGTCGTGTAGACTGGCAGAGAGCCGGAATTTCGCCAGACTCTATGTATGCCGAGCTTCACAACTACGTAGTGGAAACCCCAAGGTCTGACTTCTCCGCCGACAGCGTGGACTTCCACAACCCGTTTTTCTTCAGAAACCACATCAAAGGCTCGTATTTCGACAAACTTATGGTGGGCGGATTTGGCGCAAAGGCACGATATCCGCAGTTTGAATCATACAACCGATATCTCACAATTCCTAACCTCATTCACAACATCGACTACGAAGGCGGATATGCCCAGCACGGAAGCGTCTTCTCCGGCGTGGGCGACACCTCAGTAAATGCCCAGCTGACTTTCAAATACAATGGGCAACCCCTTATCACTGCCAAATCTACTTCGTTTGTATACAACACCGACAAAATTGAGTCTAACTCTGCCAAAATTGCAATCAAATTTGGCAACGACTCTATCTCGCACATCGGACTGCGCCTGAGATACCGCGCACAAGATTCGCTGCTCACATTGCTAAAAATTGCCACTGGATCCGAGGTGGCTAAGTATATCGACACTTACCACTTTATCAAGTTCAATGTCAACGAGCTGCAATGGCATCTCGGCGACACTGCCATATATTTTGTAACAAACCGTTCTGCCACAAACGATTATGCTCAGTTCACATCTTACGACTATTTTTCGGAACAAGAGTTCAAAGACCTGCAAGGCATCGACAGAGTGCACCCGTTAATCGCACTCCACAACTATATTTACGCCCAGCAAACCTTTGACATATCTCCCTACGCTTACAACTTGTACCTCAGAAACACCTACGGACTTTACATCACCGACGAAAAAGTGTCGGATCTGCTACGAAAACTTTCGTACGACGGATATGTTATCTACGACCCCGCCACCCAGACGGGTCACATCGACCAAAAAATTTTCGACGTAATTGGCTGTAGCACAAAGTCCAAAGACTACGACTGTATCGACATTTATTCAAAAGCCGACAATAGAGGCGATATAAACGCGATATTCAACATAAAAGACTACAAACTATCTATTTTCAATGCGTTGCCGTTTAAATTGAGCAATAGTTCCAACGTGCTGGTAACTCCCGACTCCACAATCGTTATCGGCGACAGCCTCAACATCAAATTCAACGGCAAGATCAGCGCCGGACTTGCCAACTTCTACGGCAAAAATTTCGACTTCTCTTACGACAAATTCACCGTGGATATTCCCAACGCCGACTCAATGGCACTTCTGGCATACAACAACGTAGATGGCAAAATAAGAATAGATTCGGTGCGAAGCGTGTTTGAGCATATCAAGGGCGTGCTCGAAATCGACTCATCGTTCAACAAATCGGGAAAAGATGTGTTTGAACACATGCCAAAACTAATCACCAACGACACTTCGTATGTATATTACGACAAAATAACCAAAGGAAAATACGACCGCGACAAGTTTCACATGACAGTGTTCCCGTTTGAGCTCGACAGCATGAAACACCTATCACTCAACGCTGTACAGGCTAAAGGTTCGTTTGAATCAGGTATTTTCCCCGACTTGGACGTAACTCTTACCGTGCAGCCCGACATGTCGCTCGGATTTGTGATGCCCACCCAAGAAGAAGGTATGCAGCTCTTCTCTGGCAAAGGCACATATCATAACACAGTGATTCTCAACGGAAAGGGTCTTGGCGGTGATGGCGAAATCAGATACCTTACCACTGTGGCAAGAGCCGAAAAGTTCTATTTTTATCCCGACTCCGTATCGGGCATTGTCAACTATTTGGACGTAAAGCCTGTACTTAAATCAGAAGTGGGCACCATTCCCAATATGAAAACCGACATTCCCGACATACACGCCGACTCAGCTCTCGTATTTTGGAAACCTGCCGACGACCTATTCTCTGCCACCGCTAACGACACGGCTTTTGTGCTCTACAAAGGTGACGGCAAATACAGCGGATCTATCAACATCACACCCGACAAAATCGAGGGCGACGGAATGCTGCTCTATGCCGGCTCTGGTATCTTCTCTAAAAAATTCACATTCCACAATCTCACGTTCAAAGCCGACAGCTCCACATTCTGCTACTACGACGACAACCATCCGGGCGACTCTACGGGTCACCTTTTCGCATATCTCTACAATGCTGATTTCAATATCGACTCCACTGCTCAATGGGGAAGATTTATCGCATCTAACGATAGTTCAAAGGTTTTCTTCCCCCAGCACAGATACAAACAAAAAGCGGGTTTCTACTATTGGAGCATCAACAAAAACCTTCTTGAATTTGGCAAAGAGCTGCCCGACTACGACCTCAGCATGATTGCCAAAACAAAAGAAGATTTTGAAAAAATCCGTTACGTCAACTCCGAATACGAACCACTGCTCGGCGGCGTTACCCTCATAGCCGACAAAGACACGCTTACATATTCGGCGTACAGTTCGTCGTATTCACCACTCGAAGGCGACATCAACATACACGAACCTGGAGAAATCAACGTGGTAGACGCAAAGATAGACCCCACAGGAGTTATCTCGGTTAAGAAGGGCGGATATATCAGCCAGTTTGAAAACGCCCTCGTAGTCTGCAACCAAGACTCCATGATGCACAAGATTATCAACACCACCGTGCGTATCCGCGACAAGTATTATTACAAGGCTATTGGCGGCGAATATGAGTACAACAACCCGAACCAGGGTATCAACTATATTAAAGTAGACTCTATCGAAGTCCGCAGAATACAGCAAGACACTGCCCAATATGCCGAAAAAGTACGTTGCACATTTGGTATAGGCACAGTGCTCGAATCAGAACAGTTTATGCTTAGCCCCCAATACATGTTCTCGGGCAAATACTCGTTTATGGGCAACATTCCTGGCGTAAAGTTCAACGGCTACGCATACATACGTCAGGAGTGCGACAGCGCGATAATGCCGTTCCGTTTCGAGGGCAACATCAACCCCGACAGCATTGTGTTCCCGATTTCCGACCGAGTTGTTGACACTGCACACGTAAGGCTCTACACTGGTTTCTTCTACAACCACGATCAAGAAAAGCTCTACTCTATTTTTATGGGACGAAAGATTGAAAACCGCGACGAACCTATCTTGGAGGCAGGTAAAGGCCTTTCATACGCCGTTAGAAACAACCAATACCAAGTGGCTTCGGCTAAGAAACTCGCCGACCCGTCTGTACCCGACAACTCAATATCGCTCTACAGGGCTCTTTGCTTTGTTTCGGGAGAAGGAAATATCACCACAAATGTTAACATCAACCCGGTAACGCTTGTCACCAAAGGCACTATGATGCACCAAAAAGACGCCGACAAGTTTACTATCAACCTTATCATGTCGGTAAACTTCTTTATACGGCCCGATGTGATAAAGTCGATGGCAGAAAACCTCAACGATGTAGCTGACGCAAAGCCAGTTAACTTAACGCAAGAGAGTGTTCGCAAACGCTTGCAATACCTACTCGGATTAGACACTGCCTCAAGGGTGATTTCTGACTACACGCTATCGGGATCAATCTCCAAAATGCCATACGAACTCTCAAAAACCATCGTGTTCACCGACCTGAAAATGACATTCGACACCACCACACACTCGTTCCGCTCTGTAGGTGACATAGGTGTGGGTTTTGTTGGCGGAACTATGGTGAACAGATATATGAAAGGCAATGTTGAGATCATTAGAAACCGCAAAAAAGGCGACCAGATTTCTATTTACCTACAACCTAAACCCGGTTCATGGTACTATTTCAACTACAAAGCCGGATTTATGTACTGCCTATCGAGCGACGAGGATTTCAACAACAAAATTATGTACACCAAAGACAAAGAACGTATCTTAAAATACGATAAAAATGGTGAATATCAATTTGTTATAGGCAACGATGCCGTCAAGAACAAGTTCATACGTTCGTTTGAGTCGGGCGCTGTTATAGAACCCACGCCAACAGAAGAAGCTGTGGAGAATCAAAACAACGCTATGGCGCAAGACACCCTGAATATCACTGCCGACTCACTTAACATCGGCACTGATTCGTTGAACATTGCCCAGCCTCAACCCCCAACGGCACAACCACAAGAGGAAGAATCTGACTTTGAGATAGAACCTCAAACTTCGCCCGAGCCTACTGTTGAACCTGGTCAGCCCACCGAACCAGAGCAAACTACTGTGCCAGAGCAAACTACAGAACCAGTCTCAAATCAACCAGAAGAATCTGACTTTGAAGAACAACCTCAACCGCAGCCTGAGACACAACCCGAGCCGCAGCCTGAGACACAGCCTGAACCACAGCCTGCACCGCAGCCTGAGCCGCAACCCGAGCCGCAGCCAGAACCGCAGCCTGCACCGCAGCCCGAGCCGCAACCCGAGCCACAGCCCGAACCGCAGCCTGCGCCGCAGCCCGAAGATGACTCAGACTTTGAGGAACAAGATTTTATCGACAACTAGAACAATGAAAGAAAATTTACATATCTTTTACGCACCAGATGCCGCCGAAAATGCCGTTGTTTACCTTAGCGACGAAGAGGCGGCACACTGCTGCAAAGTGCTAAGGCTTGCAGCTGGCGATCATATTGCTATTGCCGATGGACGTGGTTCTGTCTACAATGCTGTAATTACAATCTGCACCAAGAATACTTGCGCTGCACAGACAATAAGCATTATTGCAGACATTTACCGCCGTAAATACTACAATCACGTGGCAATAGCTCCCACTAAAAACACCGACCGTTTTGAATGGTTTGTGGAAAAGGCAGTGGAATTTGGCGTAGACCGCATAACCCCTCTCCTATGCGCCCACAGTGAGCGTAAAGTATTAAAAACCGAAAGATTGGAAAAGATTGCTCTATCAGCATTTAAACAGAGCGGCAATGCTATTATCACACAAATTTCGCCTCTTACTCCATTTGCCGATGCAATTAATTCCTCCAAAGAAGATATTAAATTAATAGCTCACTGCGAAGAGAGCAAAAAAATATTTTTCTCAAACGCAGTTTCACCGCAAAGCCGTTCCATTACGCTAATTGGTCCAGAAGGTGATTTTTCAGAACAAGAGATAACAATGGCTATCAAAGCCAGATTTAATCCTGTATCATTGGGCAACACCAGATTAAGAACCGAAACGGCAGGGGTGGCAGTGTGTGCTTTTTTGGCAGCGATAAACAATTAAAGATTTAAAGTAGAGGTTTTTCCTCTACTTTTTATTCTTTTTGTCAATCGACTCTTTAATCGCCTTAATCTCTTTTTCAAGATTGAAAGAATCACCTAATTCAGATAGTTTATTTTTAGAATTAACAAAATCGTCAACATCACTGCTAATAATAGCTTCTACTCTATCTACAAAAGTACGCATATTGTCCCACAAGATTTCATCTCTTACTTTCTGAGGATCTACGGATGGCTTTGATTTTGTGGGTTTGTAAGCGCCTTCACCAATATTATAATCACTTATTTCTTTTTTGATAAGCGAGAAATAATTGTTTTGGGTAATAAGCTTTTGAATATCGTCGGAATTATCATTTACACGATCAACAAAAAGTTTATCTCTCTTAGTAAATGGATTATTAGAATACTCTTGATATGCATCAGCACTAGAAACATATGCTGAAATTTCGTTTTTAATAGCACGATAATAGTCATTTACTTTACTGTCGATATCTTTATTAGCTTCAACAATAGAGTTAAGTTTTTGGAAAAGCAGTTTGGTGCGAGCTGTGACGGTTTCTTGTTCTTTCTTTTGAGCATCTGTCTCTTTCTCAGATTCTTCATTTTTATCCTCCTTAACTTTAATAGGAAGGCTTGGATCTTTGTAAGGAGCTACACCAAATTTATATTTGCAAATTTCCACTTTCAGTTTTTCGTCTGCTTTACGTTTGCTAATCCATTCGGTATGGTATTGTTTGAGTTTGTCCCAACCAGAAATAATAACAATAACCAATGAACATATTGCACAAATGCTTTTGGTAATACTGAATTTCTCCATTGCGCACAACTTGTCGATGTCGATTGACAAAACCAAAACAGACAATGCGCTCAAAATTATAATCCATAATTGGATACGGATATACCTTTTTTGAGAAATATTAGCTTTATCATCAAAATATTTATGTTGGTCTGCCCATCTCTTTTCAACATAACTATCTATTGAACCGTCGGTTATATCCTTAGGATTAGACCATTTAGCACCTTGCTCACCCTTGGGAGTGGTTTTGTTTGCATTGTTATTATTAGCTTCCATATTTTGATAAATTAAAATTTACACGCCAAAGATACCAATTTGCTCGAAACTTACCAAATCTTTTTGCAATTTAATTTAAAACTTTTCGTCTATGCTTTCTCAGCTCGTTATGCACCACCGCCAACAGTTCGCAATCGTCATCATAAAATTTTATTTCATTATTACGATACATAAATTGAGGCGTTTTAGGGTCACCCTGCTTTACTAAGAAGAGTTCCACGTCAGCTCCCAATGCTATACCTGTTTCGATATAGGTATTGAACCGGTCTCCAGATATGTCGGCAATCATAATGTACGCCTTTTTTATCCTATCTATAATAGCCTGTTGAATACCTTGTCCCAAGTCATATCCATCTTTACATGGTATTGCGGTAACGCTTCCGCATAATTTTTTAATAAGAAGGTTTATTCTGTCTCTCTCTCTGTTTAAACTTCGGGCAAAAAAGATATGCGGAGTACGTGGCTCGTTCAACGATAAATTGTCTTCTATAAAAGATTCCAACTCTTTGATCTTATCCGCATTCTCCCATTTATCTATGTTATAGGCATATACAGGATAATGCGAAAGGTTGTCGGTATTAACCCGCGAATCGGCTATCAATATTCCGGGCAATCCGCTGTCTTCTGCCCATCTAATTTCCTCCAAAAAATATTTTGATGTGTTTCTATATTGATTTTCACCTCTATACGTTAAAATGCCGATAAATCCACGGCATGTTCCCATTATCTTTTTGATTCTCGTTTCGTTTACGGTTTCTTGATTTGGATAATCACCTATCAACCGATACAACTGCAGGCGGGAGAATATTTTTTCTACAATTTCCCTATCCTTGCTCCACGAATGGCTTACATAAACGTCTTTGTCGTATTCGATGTTATCAGAACTTCCGTATATGGCAGACAAAATCAAGAAAAAGCAATCTGAGGTAAGTTCGCCGTTTGCACACTTGATCCATTTAATACCATCTAAAAAACCGTCGGGTTTGCAATCGCCAAGACAAATTGGTAATATTGTTTTTCCGTTTTTAATGGCGTGGTCAACGTCTTCTTTAATCCAGTCGGTTTTTTCTGAATTATTTGACCAGACAACAATTACAAATTCAGAGTTTTCAATTTTTTTTGCAATCTCCAAGCGCAGGTCGGTACCGGCAACCAACGATTCGTTGTCGTACCACACCTTGAATCCTGATTTCACCAAAAGGTCGTTTAAACTGTCAGCAAAGGCGTTATCACTGCTTGAATGACTTATGAAAATATCGTACTCTATCCGTCTCATGGCAATTTACACTATTAATTTGCCTCTTTGGTGTTTTGTTGCTCCGTGAACAAAACTTTTCTACGATATGGTCGCAAACTCTTATGAATTACCGCCAAACATTCACACCCATCTTGATAAGTGGAAATTCTATCTCTTATATAAGCTGATGTGGAGGCAGAGTCTTGTTGTTTAAATAAACATAGTTCAATGCCAGCACCATAGGCAATACCAATATCCACATACCTATCCATCTTAATATTTGAAACATCAGAAATCATTAAATATGCGTTTTTTATGTCCTCCGTTACTCTATCAATAGTGGAAGTGTTTGCCCTATTAACAGAATCAGACTCACCTTTACACGGAATGGCGGTGACTATTCCACACAATCTTTTTATAAATGAATTATTTTCAGAACCAGTATTTTCTGTGTAATAAATATATGGAGTTTTGGGTGACTTTAAAGATCGTGACAACTCGTAAAGACAATCGTCAAGACGACTCTCTAAACATTTATCTTCGTAAGATATCAATTCATAATTTTTAAGAGCTTCGATACATGTTTTCACAAAGGCATCAGTCTCGCGGGTAAACCATCCTTTTTCATTTTTTAGCTGTTTAATTTGATTGTCGTCTATAGGTGATTTTATAACTTGAACCAACTCCTTTATCTTGCTAAAAACTATTGGGGCAGCTATCAATAAACCTGGCAAATCACATTCTTTTGCCAATTTAATCTCTGTCCAAAAGTATTTTGAAGTTTTCAAATATTCCTCATCATCTCTTTCCGTTAACAATGCAATATATCCCCGGCAAGTACCCATAATTTTTTTAATTCGCTGTTCGACAGTGGATTCCTGATCAGGATAATCGCCTATCAATCTAAACTCCCGCCTAAGAATTGGGAAAAGCTGTTCGATTATTTCTTGACCATCATGCCACGAAAGAGTAACAAACACATCGTTCTCAAATTCTGTATTTTCAGAAGTTCTATAAATAGCAGCGAGTATTCGAAAGAAGTTATCAGGCGTAAGACTACCATTCTGGCAATAAAGCCATTTGATATTTTTCAAGTCTTTCAAACAGTAGGGATAATCATCCTTATCATCGAGACGTACCACAATCACTGTTTTTTTGTTCAACAATGCGGTTTGAGCTTCATTTCTAACCCATTCAGATTGTTCGGCATCTGTTGACCAAATTACGATAACAAATTGAGAAGCTTCAATACATCTGAATATTTCATCAAGATTAGTACCTAATAACAACGAATTATTATCGTACCACACCTTAAATCCTGATTTCACCAAAAGGTCGTTTAAACTGTCAGCAAAGGCGTTATCACTGCTTGAATGACTAAGAAATATGTCGTATTTAAATTTTCCCATGGATACCCAAAGTTTAATAGTTGATAACTTTTGCAAAGATAGGCATTTTGAATAAAAAAACAAATTTTATTCAAAAAAAGACAAAATGATACTTCACCGTATCGCTTGGAAACACTAGAATAAGAACCGAAACTGCAGACGTGGCAGTGTGCGCATTTTTGGCTGCGTTAAAAAATTAAGGATAACCGCGCCATTGCATCTTCCAAAAGCCTGCGTGGACAGGCGGCGTTGATTCTTTGAAAACCTTCACCCGATTTGCCAAAGATTTTGCCGCTGTCGAGCCAGAGTTTTGATTTGTTTTCAATTAAATTGTCTAATTCGGCAGCGGTGAAACCTAATTTTCTGAAATCTAACCAAACCAAATAGGTGGCTTCGTGGGTTATCATTCGCACGTTTGGCAAATTGGTTTCTACATAGTTTTTGATAAATTCCACATTGTTTTTGATATACTTAAAAACACCGCTAAACCACTCATCGCCATACTTATACGCTGCAATAGTGGCAACCAATCCCATAACGTTTAACTGACTATAACCCGATGCATTGTATGCGTGACAAAATCTTCGGCGGATTTTTGGATTTTTGATAAAAATGTGTGCGGTTTGCAATCCCGCAAGATTGAAGGTTTTTGAAGGTGAGGTAAATGTGATGGTAATGTTCTCAAATTCAGGCTTTAAACTTGCAAAAATGTGATGTTTGCCCACAAAGGTGAAATCTTGATGAATTTCGTCGCTGAGTACCAAAACATTGTGTTTCAAGCATATTTCGCCTATTTTGATAAGTTCCTCTTTGCTCCAAACTCTCGACACAGGATTATGAGGATTGCAAAGAAGAAATAATTTTACATTGTTGGCAACTATTTTGTTTTCAAAATCTTCAAAATCAATATAATAGCGGTTGTCTTGTGGATTGTAGACCAAAGTGTTGTCTACAAGTTTTCGGTTGTTGTCTTCTATAACTTCCGAAAATGGATAATATACGGGCTGTTGAATCATTATGGCATCGCCTTTTTCGGTTAACGCATTAACAGCCACTGCAATAGCAAAAACCACGCCCGGAGATTTTAGTAGTTCGCGTTCGGTAAAAACGTAATCATATTTTCTAAGAAAATAATCACGCACCACTTCGTAATATGGAGTTTGAGTTTCGCTATATCCAAAAACACCATATTCAGCCGCATCGTGCAGAGCATCAACTATATAACTTGATGTTTTAAAATCCATATCCGCCACCCAAAGAGGCAACACATCGGCAGGAAGTCCGCGACGTTTGGCAAAGTCAAACTTCAATGAAAGTGTATTTTTGCGGTTGATTACTGTGTCAAAATCTAAGTTACTTTCCATCCTTTATCAATTATGAATTATGAATTACGAATTCTGAATTGTGAATTGTGAATTATGAATTAAAACATTTCCCCAACTCTTCAATCAAATCATCAGGGTTTTCGATTCCTACCGAAAGACGTAAAACACAATCGGTTATGCCGTTTTTTAATCGTGTTTCTTCGGGTACATCGGCGTGAGTTTGAGTAGTGGGATATGTTATCAAGGTTTCAACACCGCCGAGACTTTCGGCAAATTTTATTAGGCGTACTTGGCTAAGAATTTTTTCTACAAGTAACTTGTTTTCAACCTCAAATGTTATCATAGAGCCGAATCCGCGAGCCTGACGTTTCATAATTTCATAACCAGGATGAGTGTGTAGTCCGGGATAGATTACGCGATTTACTTTCGGTTGATTATTAAGCCATTGTGCAATTTTAATAGCGTTAGATTGTGCTTTTTCCATACGCACGGCAAGAGTTTTGATACCCCGCTCCACAAGCCACGAATCAAACGGAGAAAGTCCCGCGCCCGTGGTCTTTATCAAAAACCGTAAACGCTCCTGGATATCAGCGCGATTGGTAACAATAAATCCCGCCAAAGTATCGTTGTGACCGCTTAAAAATTTGGTGCCGCTATGTATTACAACATCAGCACCAAGTTTCAAAGGATTTTGGAAATATGGCGAAAGAAAAGTGTTGTCTACAATAAAGATAATATTGTGATTGTGAGCGGTTTCAGCAATTTTGGCAATATCGGTAACGTTCATCATCGGATTGGTGGGCGTTTCGATATAGATTGCTTTGGTTGAAGGGGTAATGAGGTGCTCGATATTGTTTTTGTAACATTCGGTATAACAGACCTTTATGCCGTGTTTTTTCAATACATTATCAAACAATCGTATACTTCCGCCATAGAGGTCGGTGTCAGCGATAATTTCATCGCCTGATTCAAAAATTTCCAAAAGCAACGAAATCGCCGCCATTCCGCTCGAAAGCGCAAAAGCGTCGATGCCGCCTTCAAGTTGCGCCACAATCTTTTCAAGATGCTCTCTTGTAGGGTTTTGCAGACGGCTGTAATCAAACCCCGTAGATTGTCCAAGCCCGGGATGCGCGTATGTGGCAGTTTGATAAATAGGGAAACTCACAGCACCATAGTGCCTACAATCACCCTCGTCTTCCTCCAAATGAAGACAATTAGTATCAGTTTTTCTATTCATTTTCTTTTGTTTATATTTACTTTGCAAAATTACGGTAACAGAAATTATTACCAAGCAAAATTTTATATATAGAAAATAATTTTACATTCAATTAGGAAAATAGATAATATATTCTATTTATACGTAAAAGATTTATGCACCAAAGAATTTTTTAATACAACAAAAACACCTTCAATGCGTTATTAAAATGTATTCATTAACACTATAATTATTATGAAAAGGACTTTTTTCGCAGCATTTTTGATGCTTATGATATCAATTCCGGCAGCAATGGCGCAGACCAGTTTTTGCAAATCGAGCGCCCAAATGGACAATAATCAGCGCACCGCCGCTTTTTCTACGTAAAAGATGGTTGCATTTTCTTCGTCCTTGTAGAAGACCAACACCCATCCGAAGACGGCAGCCGTATGGTTTCAGAATTTAGCCGTGCATATTTTTGCAACAACAAGATTTACAAATGCCTCGGCAACGACAAAACAGACCTCGATGTAAAAGACGATTGGGTTGTAGATTTACAAACATCATTGCTCGAAGATTTTACAAGAGCATTAGAAATGGAGGGGAAGGCGGAATAAAAAAAAACGCAGCCGCATCAAAAGTCCCCTTTCTCAACGGCCGCTTTAAAGAAAATGAATAAAAAAACTAATTGAATCGTCTTACAGCAACAGTGTAAATGTCTTCTATTAAGCGGATTCCGCCGGTGTAGCCTACATAAAAACTGTCGAATACTACC
>JAGCYI010000199.1 GCA_017960885.1 Bacteroidales bacterium | reverse complement strand
TGATTAAAGAGTGCCACGTGCACATCGCCAAACTTTACAAATGTGGTGTCTACATACAATTCATCAAAAACCACCTTGATATAATCGCCGTTTTGGATTCCAAAAAAGTCAACCGTCCAAGCATATATTTCCGAAAGGTCGTTGGATAGCAGCGGATTAACCCCCGCCTTTTTAAAATCTGTCCAAAGGTTTGAACTAATGGTAACAGAGGCAGTGCGTGTGAGAGTGTCAACTTTGAGCGAACGGTTGTACACGCCGAGAGTGTCGGTAAAGTCGAACACGATAAAGTCGACCAAGTTTTTTTGATATACTATGTAACTTACTTTCGAAGTGTCTTTTTTGCTGCGGAAAACTGCGTATGGCTGTCCACGGCGCATCTTGCGGATGTCCCACACGGGTTTGGCTTTTTGTAAAATGGTAGTAACAGATTTGTTGTCGATTTTTTCGTCGGCAAAGAGTTTACCAAGATATAGCCCGTCGGTAATCTTGCCCTGATGTATATCAAACGAATCTACATTGAATCCGTAGAGTCTTTCAACGTGTTCTGTCTTAACGCAAACGGTATCTTCGTTTTGCTCTGCACTATTATTAGAATTGCCGCCGCCACATGCCATTACGGCAGTAGAAACGACGGCAAATAATACCTTTTTTATAGTTTTCATTTTAATAAAACCTATTCTTCTTCGGTGGGCAGATTTCCTCCTTTAAGTTGTTCACGCACTTTGGTTTCGATTTCGGTGGCCATGTCGGTATTGGTTTTGAGCATCGAAATCACAGCGTCGCGACCCTGACCAATTTTGTTTTCGCCATAAGAGAACCACGAACCTGATTTTTTGATGATGTTCATCTCAACAGCAAGGTCGATAAGTTCGCCTATCATAGAGATACCTGTGCCAAACATAAGGTCGAATTCGGCTTTTTTGAAAGGCGGCGCAACTTTGTTTTTCACCACTTTTACTTTGATACGTCCACCAATAACATCCTCTCCGTCTTTGATTTGACCTGTGCGGCGAACGTCGAGACGTACCGATGAGTAGAATTTGAGTGCGTTACCGCCGGTGGTGGTTTCGGGATTGCCAAAGAGAACACCGATTTTGTCGCGCAACTGGTTGATAAATATTACGCAAGTATTTGTTTTGCTGATATTTGCGGTAAGTTTACGAAGTGCTTGACTCATAAGTCGTGCTTGCAGACCCATTTTGCTGTCGCCCATATCGCCTTCAATTTCGGCACGAGGTGTAAGCGCTGCCACAGAGTCGATTACAATAATGTCTAACGCACCGCTGCGGATAAGCGAGTCGGCAATTTCCAAAGCCTGCTCGCCACAGTCGGGCTGCGAAATCAAAAGCGAGGAGACGTCTACACCAAGGTTTTCAGCGTAGGTGCGGTCAAAAGCGTGCTCGGCGTCGATAATAGCGGCTATTCCGCCCATTTTCTGCGCCTCGGCTATCGCGTGTATAGCAAGTGTGGTCTTACCAGAGGATTCAGGTCCGTAAATCTCAATAACTCTGCCTCTTGGATAGCCACCCACGCCGATAGCGTAATCAAGTCCGATTGAGCCGGTGGGTATCGAGGGAATATCTTCAACGGCACGGTCACCGAGTTTCATAATCGTTCCCTTGCCGTAGTCCTTATCTATCTTGTCGAGAGTAAGCTGCAAGGCTTTAAGTTTCTCAGCCTTAGCGTCTACGGGTTCTTCGTTTTTTTCTTTTGCCATGATTTTTGTGTATAATAAATTAAGGTGTGTTTTGTAAAATTCGGTTGTAAAGATACACAAAAAATCAACATTTGCAAAAGAAAATTTGCAAAAATGCAACCGCCTTATTTATTGCAGATTGTTGCCAAACGATTCGTAATACTCTTTTTCGTCGATTACGCGGGGTGCTACAAACTTCTCCTCGGGAATGGCGGGCGACTGCTCTTTCTCAAGCATTTCCCAGATGCCAAACACCAGTTGTTTGATGCCTTCCTGGGTGTACGACGAGAAAAAGAAACAGGGCAGACCTTCGGGAAGATGTTTTTCTATATCAGCACGGATTTCATCGTCGATAAGGTCGCACTTAGATATGGCGAGAATACGCTGTTTGTCAAGTAGTTCGGGATTGTATTGAGCAAGTTCGTTCAACAGCACTTCGTAATCGTGAGCCACGTCCTCACTGTCGGCAGGAATAAGGAAAAGCAACAGAGGATTGCGCTCGATATGACGCAAGAATCTGAGTCCCAAGCCTTTGCCTTCTGACGCTCCTTCAATAATACCAGGAATGTCGGCCATTACAAAAGAGTGCTTATTGTCAACGTTTACCATTCCAAGATGCGGAACAAGCGTAGTAAACGGATAATCAGCAATTTTTGGACGCGCTGCCGAAATGGTGCTCAGTAAGGTGGATTTTCCAGCGTTGGGAAATCCTACTAAACCTATATCAGCCAACACTTTAAGTTCAAGAATTTTCCATCCCTCTTCGCAATCTTCGCCGGGCTGAGCGTAACGCGGTGTCTGGTTGGTGGCAGACTTGAAATGCACGTTGCCCAAACCGCCCCTGCCGCCTTTGGCAAGCACTTCCTGCTGTCCGTCTTCGGTAATTTCAAAAAGAAACTCCTCGGTTTCGCCGTCCTTTGCCACAGTGCCAAGGGGAACATCTATGATAACGTCCTTGCCGTCGGATCCGTGCCACATATCGCGCATACCCGACACGCCGTCTTCGGCAAATATATGTTTCTGATATTTAAGGTGAAGAAGTGTCCAGTACTGCTTGTTGCCGCGCACTATCACGCTGCCGCCCTTGCCGCCGTCGCCACCGTCGGGACCTGCCTTAGGACGGTATTTTTCTCTTTTCAAGTGGGGCGAGCCTGCTCCTCCCCTGCCCGAGCGGACGTAAATTTTTACGTAATCGATAAAGTTGCCGTTGTCTGCCATAGGGTTACGCTCTTATTTGTGCATAATTAAAATGCTCCAACTTCGATTTTGCGTAGTCGAGCGTTACAGTAAACGAAGATATCTTCTGCGAAGGAATGTCGTACATGATGTCGAGCATAACAGCCTCGCATATAGAGCGTAAGCCGCGTGCGCCGAGTTTGTATTCCACAGCCTTGTCTACAATGTAGTCGAGAACTTCGGGGTCGAACGAGAGTTTCACCTTGTCCATCTCAAACAGCCTGATATACTGACGGATAATTGCGTTTTTGGGTTCGGTGAGAATATTGCGCAAAGCCGTGCGGTCGAGAGGCTCGAGGTGTGTCAACTGGGGCAGACGGCCAATGATTTCGGGTATAAGACCGAAAGCCTTGAGGTCAACGGGAGTGATATATTGCAAGAAGTTGGTGCGGTCTATCTTATCGTTTTCGCGGATAGAGTTGTAACCCACCACTTCGGTGTTCATACGCTGGGCGATTTTTTTCTCAATACCGTCGAACGCGCCGCCGCAGATAAAGAGGATGTCCTTGGTATTCACCTGAATCATCTTCTGCTCGGGGTGCTTGCGTCCACCGTTTGGCGGAACATTCACCACGCTGCCTTCCAACAGTTTCAACAGACCCTGCTGCACACCCTCGCCCGATACGTCGCGGGTGATGGAGGGGTTGTCGCCTTTGCGGGCAATCTTGTCGATTTCGTCGATAAACACAATTCCGCGCTCTGCAAGTTTCACATCGTAGTCGCACTCCTGCAAAAGTCGCGAGAGAAGGCTCTCAACGTCCTCGCCCACATAGCCAGCCTCGGTAAGCACCGTAGCGTCAACAATGGTAAACGGAACATTCAAAAGACGTGCGATAGTCCTTGCCAAGAGGGTCTTGCCAGTACCGGTCTGACCCACCATTATGATGTTGCTCTTTTCGATTTCCACATCGTCGGTCTTCACCTTCTGGTTCAGACGTTTGTAATGGTTGTACACAGCCACCGAAAGGGTTTTCTTAGCCATCTCCTGACCGATAACATACTGGTCGAGAAACGCCTTGATTTCGGCAGGCTTGTAGTTGAAGTTAGGCGAGC
>JAGCYI010000198.1 GCA_017960885.1 Bacteroidales bacterium | reverse complement strand
CGATCCGCTGAGACCTTCGGCGGGAGTGGCAAGCACTGCGTAGCCGTGGCTGTATTGTTCGCTAAAATCGTTGCATTTGTCGCGCATAAAGGTAACAATCTTTAATCCAAGTTGTTGAGCCTCTTCGCTTTCGCCGTGGTGCTTGCCGATGAGTGCCTTGAGGCATTCTGCCAAGCCGATGAAACCTACGCCCAAAGTACCTTGATTGATAACGCTTTCGATGGTGTCGTTGGGTTTGAGTTTTTCGCTGCCAATCCACAAGCGGCTCATCAACAGCGGGAACTGTTTTGCGAGGGCGGTCTTTTGGAAATTGAAACGCTCGTGCAACTGTTTGGCTGCGATTGCCAATGTAGCATCGAGTTTTTCAAAGAATTTGGCAATGCGCTCTTCTTTGTTTTCGATTGACATACATTCAATTGCAAGGCGTACGATGTTTACCGAAGTAAACGAAAGGTTGCCACGTCCTATTGAAGTTTTTTTGCCAAAACGGTTTTCAAAAACTCTTGTGCGGCAGCCCATTGTTGCCACCTCGTATTCGTAACGTTTGGGATCGTCGGCTTTCCACTTGTCGCATTGGTTGTAGGTGGCGTCGAGGTTGAGATAGTTGGGGAAAAATCTCTTGGCTGTTACCTTGCAAGCCATCTGGTAAAGGTCGTAGTTGCGGTCGCCGGGCAGATAGTTAACTCCGCGTTTCTTTTTCCAAATCTGAATCGGGAAAATAGCGGTGCTGCCGTTGCCCACGCCTTCGTATGTGCTAACAAGCATTTCGCGGATAATGCAGCGTCCCTCGGCAGAAGTGTCGGTACCGTAGTTTACAGATGAGAATACCACCTGGTTGCCGCCGCGGGAGTGGATGGTGTTCATATTGTGGATGAACGCCTCCATCGACTGGTGAACGCGGTTAACAGTGCGGTTGATAGCGTGCTGCTTGATACGTTCAATGCCTTTGAGGTCGCCAAGTTCTTTGCTTATATAGTCGTCGATTTCAATGTTGTAGAGGTTGCTGTAATCTTCGCCGTTGAGGTTTTCGAGCACTTTTACCTCCTCTATATATGAAGAACGAACGTAGGGTGCAAGATAGAAGTCGAAAGCAGGAATAGCCTGACCTCCGTGCATCTCGTTCTGAACTGTCTCCATTGAAATGCAGCCGAGGATAGACGCGGTTTCGATACGTTTTGCGGGACGAGATTCGCCGTGACCTGCGCTGAATCCGTATTCAAGAATTTTGTCTAACGGATGCTGTACACAAGTTAAACTTTTTGTGGGATAATAATCCTTATCGTGAATATGGATATAGCCTTTTTTTACTGCATTTTTAACGTCTTCGGAAAGTAGATAATCGTCGACAAACGGCTTGGTGCTCTCGCTTGCAAACTTCATCATCATACCGGCAGGGGTGTCGGCGTTCATGTTTGCGTTTTCGCGGGTGATGTCGTTGCTCTTGGCCTCGATGATTTCGGTAAAGATGTTGTGGGTCTTGGCCTTGCGGGCTACGTTGCGTTTGTCGCGGTACGAAATGTAAGCTCGGGCAACTTCCTTGCGCGAACTCTTCATAAGTTCGTTTTCCACACAGTCTTGGATTTCTTCCACAGTCATCTGGCTTTTGCCGTTGAGAGCGATGTGGTCGGTGATGCGGTTGATGAGTTTGATGTCTTCGCCAAGTTCGGTCTGCATCATAGCCTTACGGATAGCAGCGGCGATCTTTTCTTCGTTGAAGCCGACGATGCGGCCGTCGCGTTTTACTACGGTCTGTATCATACTTTTCTCTTGGTGTTTTAGCGGTTGGTAGCTTAATGTTGTTAATTCCATATTTCCTTGAATTTTGTTTAGTACCCTTTTAATCGGGTAAAGTTTCTTTTGAGTGTGTTCTATTATATTAATGTGTTTTTGTCTGTTTGTTCGTTTGTTTTTTTGTCGTGTATTGCAAAGTTATATTAAAAATACCGTTTTGAGGCTTTTATATTTCAACAACTTATTAACACCCTAATTGATATTTTAGTCTTTGTAATAAATTGTATATTAATAAGTTGCAAGGGTGGTGATTTTTTTTAGCGCATTTTTCGTTAATTTGTTAACATTGAATTTCGGTGCGAATGCCTCAAAAAAACGCAGATTTTAACACTCGGTTAATATTATCTACATTTTTCTTGTAATAAGTTAATTTTTCTTTGTTTAGATATTAATTTGTAAAGATAAATTTACAGTATGTTATTTCCTTTGCTATGGCTGTAAATTTTTCGTCCTTCAAAAACTGCATTCTGTCCTTTGGTTTCTGCACTTCGTCCCTCAAAATCTGCATTTCGTCCTTTTTGGGTGTTTTTGACATTTGGAGGAACTATTTTTCCGCCGTATATTTGCAGTGTCAAAAGCAAAACATTTGGCAGACTTTCAATAGTCGATGTTCTTTTAAAATTTTTTCTTTTTTTATTCAAACAAGGTTATTTATTTTTTTACGCGTTTGATGATAGATTTTGAAGACACTTCTCTAAATCTCAAAGATTATCTTCGCCGACGGCATTTATTCTCATAACTATAAATCTTGAGTCAAACGCGTTTTTTCTTTGAAAATCCGCTTCAAAAAAATACTAATCTCACTATCAATTATCTATAAAGGGTCCTACAAATTGTTAAGGTTTGTGGGACTTTTTGTTTTTTACTACCTTTGCACCAGATTAAAAAGTTAGCAATTATGATAATGACACCAAGACAGATGTTTTTCAGCCATGTGGCGCAAACATCGTTCGCACCTTTAAATATAGAAGTAGTAAAAGCCAAGGGCGTGTATCTCTACGGTCCCGACGGCGAAAAGTATATCGACACCGTTTCGGGAATATCTGTGGCAAACGTGGGTCACTGCCATCCCAAGGTGGTGGAAGCCGTTAAAGAGCAGGCGGAAAAATATATGCACCTGATGGTCTACGGCGAATATATCGAGTATCCGCAGGTGATGTTGGCAAAAAAGATGACCGACCTTCTGCCGCCGTCGCTCAATCAGGTATATTTTGTCAACAGTGGCGGCGAGGCTACCGACGGAGCTATAAAACTTGCAAAACGTTACACACATCGTCCTGAGGTTGTGGCTTTTAGGGACGCTTACCACGGTTCTACAATAGGCGCCACGAGCGTTTGGGGCGACGAATATTTCAAGTCGGCTTACCGTCCGCTTATGCCTGGAGTCAAGATACTGCGTTTCAACAACTTTGACGATCTTTCGCAGATTACAGAAAACACCGCCTGCGTAATCACCGAGGCTATTCAGAGCGAGGGCGGACTCAATATTCCCGAAAACGGATGGCTCGGCGCACTCCGCGAGCGTTGCACTCAAACGGGCACACTTTTAATAATAGACGAAGTGCAGATGGGTTGGGGGCGCACCGGCAAATGGTTCGGATTTGAAAATTTCGGCATCGTTCCCGACATCGTAACCTTTGCAAAGGGTCTCGGCGGCGGAATGCCCATCGGCGCGTTTGTGTCGGACAAGAAGATTATGGAGGTTTTTTGCGACAATCCCATCCTCGGACACATCACCACTTTTGGCGGACATCCCGTATGCACCGCCGCCGCCCTCGCCAATATCAATGTAATTGAGCAAGAGCATCTTGTGGACACCGCCACCCAAAAAGGCGACTATTTTGCATCGCTGATCGAAAAACATCCGCGTGTAATACGCACGTGGGGACTCGGACTTTTCCGTGGAATAGAGGTAGAATATTCGATAGATATGTCTAATTTTTGGCACAAAACCATAAACAACGGCATCGTCTCCGACACCTTTATTTTCCGTCAGCACGCCTTCCGCTTCACCCCCCCGCTCACTATCACAAATTCTGAAATCGAAGAGGCTGTGGAAGGATTGATGAAGACTTTGGATGAAATGTAGGGGGTGAAGAAAAATTTATTTTTGCCATTCTCACAAATATCCATATTTTTGCCAATCAAAAATAGTTTTTGTATGAATCAGAATATCGATAAAATGTTGCCTTTTTTGGCTATGGAGGTGCTTGAACGTGCACAGGAACTTGAAAGCCAAGGCATCAACGTTATCCATATGGAAGTGGGCGAACCCGATTTTAATGTGCCGCAGTGCGTGGTGAAGGCGGTTGCAGAGGCTATGGAAAATGGTCATACCCATTACACCCATTCGCTCGGCAACCTCAATCTCCGCGAGGCTATCGCCGACCTCTACGCCCGCGAACACGGCACTAATTTCACCGCCAACAATGTGGTGGTAACATCAGGGTCGTCGCCTGCGATTCTTATGGTGCTGCAACTGCTCTGCAACCCCGGCGACGAGGTGATTATCTTCAATCCGGGCTATCCGTGCTACCGCAACTTTACCCTTGCAGCCAACGCCGTGCCTGTGGAGGTGCTTCTCGATCCCGACAAAGGTTTCAAAATCAATATCGACGACATAAAGGCCAAAATCACTTCCAAAACACGCGCTATATTTATTACCTCGCCATCGAATCCGCTTGGCAACGTTATCGACGGCGAGACCCTCAAAGCCATTGCAAATCTTGGTGTTACAGTTATTTCCGACGAAATTTACCAAGGTCTTGTGTACAAAGACGAGGCTCATTCCATCTTGGAATACACCTCTGACGCCATAGTAATCAACGGATTTTCAAAGCGTTATGCTATGACGGGATTGCGCCTTGGCTACATTGTCGCACCTTTAAAATATATGCGCAAGTTGCAGATTATGCATCAGAACCTCTTTATTTGCGCTCCGTCGATATCTCAGGAGGCTGCTCTCGAAGCCCTTCGCAACGCCGACAAAGATGTGGAGTATATGCGCCAAACCTACGACCAACGCCGCAAATTCTTGGTGGAGAATCTGCGCAAAATAGGTTTCGGAATTGCTACCGAACCCGAAGGCGCGTTCTACGTGTTTGCCGACGCCCGTAAGTTTACCAATGATTCATACCGTTTTGCGTTCGATATTTTGGAAAACGCTCACGTCGGCGTAACTCCGGGAACCGACTTTGGCTCTCAGAGTCAGGGATTTATACGGCTTTCGTATGCCAACAGCCTCGAAAACATCGCCGAGGGAGTAAAACGTATCGACAATTTTCTTAAAACAAAGTACAATGTATAAGCACATTACCATCATAGCACTTTTATTTTTTGCACTTTTGTCGGCCTGTGCGCCCAAAGACAATTGGGTGGAGACAAAGTCCTCTGACTCAACCATTTCGTTGATGCTTCCGCCAGATATGCACGCCATCAAGGGATTGAACCAATATGCCATAATGCAGTACGGCAATCTCGACAACAGCATTTCGGTGATGGTGATTGCCGATTCTATTGACTTGTACAACAAACTGATTGACAACTATTTGATAGAAAATCCCGACTCGGTTCAATTTGCCGCCGCCAAAGGTTTCGACGGATATTGCTCGATGGTGGTGTCGCAGTTGATGGCAGAGGCGTTGAAATTCACCGTTTCGGAAAACCGCGACACGGTGATTAACTCTATGAAAGTGAGGGCTTTGACCTACAATGCCAAATATGAGTCCGACAAATCGTACATCCGTCTTGCACTGTACGAAGGCAAAGCATCTTATTATCAAGTGTTTGCAATGATTTCCGCCTCCAAATCCGATGAATACGACAAGGTGATGAAACGGATAGTGGAGTCGATGAAAGAGCAATAAAAAAACGCCTGCGAAATCACTTCGCCGGCGTTTTTTGCGATAAAAAAATCAAACAAACAATCAAAATCGTGAAAGGCTTATACCTTTTTTTTGTACGGTGCAAAGGTAGAGGCTTAGGAGGTTTGCTGCAATACCTTGTTTTAGTGATTTTATTTCCGAAAATACTCATTATTTATAGTTATTGCACTTTTTTTTTCGCAATAGGCACAAAAATTGTATTTAAAACAACCGAAAACAAATAAAGTTACGTATATTTGCACTTTGAAACCTATATACGGCACATTTGTAATGTTGTAAGTTAAATGAAGAGATTTTTAGCGGTATTATTAATATTAGTAGCAATAACTCAGACAGTTACAGCACGAACGCTCGACGAGATTCGCCGGAGTGGAGTAATCCGCGTGGCATTTACTCAGAGCGGTTTGGAGACCGTTAACTACAACTTTGCAAAAGAGTTCGCTCGCTTTCTAAACGTTGATTTAGAGATTGTTACCATATCTTGGAACGAAATTTTCTCACACAACGGCGTTATCCCTCCCGACTATCAAACCAACGATTCTATCAGTTACACCCCCGACGCTCTCAAACGGGCCGACTTTATCTGTGGTACAACCTACATTTATGCTTGGCGTGAAAAATTCTTTGATTTTGCCGGTGTTATGGATGTGTCTGACTTGTTGATCGTTAGTAAACGTAAAACAAAAAAATCTCTCTTTACCAATTTTATGTTGCCCGAAACTTATCACAAATCGGGTAAAAAACTTAACGTAAAGAGTTACAAAGATTTGAAGGGCTTGCGCATAGCATTTCTCGAAAATTCATCATACGCCACCAACATTGCAAAAATCAACGACTTGATTGGCGGCGGAATATCATTTGTAAGCACCAAGAGCGAGGAAGAATCGCAACTTTTGGCTCGTCAGG
Source organism: Bacteroidales bacterium (assembly GCA_017960885.1). GTDB lineage: Bacteria > Bacteroidota > Bacteroidia > Bacteroidales > UBA3824 > UBA3824. The sequence continues at coordinate 5,983 of JAGCYI010000198.1, read as the reverse complement.
GCAAGGTTGACGGATTTATCACAGTGTCTTATCTCGGTTTGCAGTTTGTTAATGATAATCAACAGTTTAAACTCGCATTCCCGATAGCCAAGCCCGATGATGTGGGTTGGGCTGTGGAAAAAGGCAACCGTTCGCTCCGCACCGCCATCGACGACTTTTTTGCAATGATTCGTGGCAGTGGCGTTTTGGACAAGATGTTTACATCTAAATTTGGTGTCAACTATCAATCTTACAACGAGATTATTAATTCATATTCTGAATCTACCGAGGGAATGTCAAATTATCGCGACCTCGACGAGATTATGGAGTCGGGCAAGTTGATTGTTGGTCTCCGCGACCGTGAAATGGTGTATCACTCAAACGGTATCAAGCAGTTCAACCATTCGCTTGCTGGAGATTTCGCTAAATATCTCGGTCTCGACTTGGAGATCAGGATTATTCCCAACCTCTCTGACTATTTCACCGACAGCAACGGAAATATTGTCCGCGACAGCAGTTACACCCCGGAATGGTTCAACACTATCGACGTGGCTTGCGACCTTCTTGCCCCTATCGATTGGCGTTTGAAAAAAATCGACATTGTAGACGTGCTGCCTACTGCCAACGTGGTGGTGGCAAGCAAAAATCTCGACATCAAGAATATCAACGATCTTCATAAGTACCGCGGTGTTACATCAAAAGGTTCTGTATACGAAGAGGCGTTGATCGACAACGACATAACCAATTATTATTACAAGGAGGCTAACGAATTTTTCGGTGAGATTATGAGTGGTCGTGCCGATTACTGCATCGTAAACTTCGACATTTACAGTCTCCCAAAATATCCTCAGTTGGAATCTAAGTTTGTGCTCGGCGAAATCAGTTCCGTAGGTTGGGGTATCAAGAAAAACCAACCAAAACTTCGCCAGAAAATCCTTGAGTTCCTTGTTTACACAAGTTCCACTGGCGTTTTGGATCAAGCGTTTATGGATCAGGCTGGAATACCTTACAAGGCGGCTCAAAACCACCTTGTGGCAATGTATCAAACTTATCAGACAGGCTATTTCCCATTCGTATTCTACGGCACCGACCAAGGATTGCCGCAGGAAGACATTATGTGCATTTTCCAAGACCATGATGGATTTATGTGGTTTGGTACTCAGGCGGGAGCTGTAAAATACAACGGACGTCAGATGACCAACTACACCAGTGCGCCCGACAAGCTCAGTAGCAATGTTGTGTTCGACATTGCCCAAGACAGCAAGGGCAACATCTATTTTGCAACTCTCAAGGGTGTTACATGTCTCCATCCTGACGGCACGTTTACGCAAATGCTTTCGGATATGGCGTTTAAGCATATCTACATCGACAAAAAAGATACTAAATATTTCTTCGGCGACAAACGTCTTTGCACCCTCGATGCCGATGACAAGACTCAGCAATTGAACAAGCGTTTCCCCACCTTGCCCGATTGCATACACTCTGTGGCCCAGAACAATTCGGGACACAACACTTTCCTTGCTTCGCCCGACGGTCTTTTTATGATTGTGGAAAATGAGATCAGGATGCTTACCGACAAAAAATGCTACTATGTGTTTGTAGATGAGGACGGTATCATTTGGCTCTCTACTACAGAGGGTATTTATACTGGCAATTTGTCGCAGTTTACACGCGGTGATCTTGAATCGCTCAAAATCAATCAGAAAGTTGGCATTCCAGAGAGCTGCCGCATTCACACCATCAAGCAAAATCGAGATGGTTCGATATTCTTGGTGTCAAACTTTGAGGCGTTCCAGATATTCTCGCTGATGCAGAGTGCCATCAAGTTTGACCAAAGCATAGGTTTGAAAGATCTTAAACTGCTATCGTATTACGAAGACCAGGAAGACAACTATTGGTTTGGTTTTTCGGGCGGTATTCAGAAACTTACCAACCGTTCGCTCCGCAATCTCTATCCCGAAAACTTGGATTGCTATCTTAATAATTTTGAGGAAGATCACCTCGGACGTATTTGGATGGCATTTAATAATAAGGTGTACTATTTCCAGCACCAACTGGTTGATTTTTCGGAAAATATCGACGGACATGTGGTGCCTTACGTTGTCAAGGTGCTTAATTCTGAAGAAATATTTATTGCCGACAGCTACGGATGGTATCTATTCGACAGCAACACTTTGAAACTCAAACGGAAATTTACTTTTAAAAACCGTATTCACAACCTTACCAATGTGTTTGTAACCCAAAACGGCGAGATATTCCTTTTGACGGGTATTGATGGCGTGGTATACCATATTCAGGATTTTGATTCCAATCCGGTGCCTATCAGAAGCGTGTCTACGTCGCTTGTGTCGCAAATGATTCAGTATAAGACACTTGTGCTTGGCGGCAACAATACTGGCATAGTTAAATTCGATGGCAACGGCTTTGAACTCCTTAAAGCCACTCCGTCGTCGGTGCTCTCCCTTGCAATCTTGGGCGACAACCTGCTTGTGGGTATGGAAGAGGGTTTGGGAATATATTCTCCCGATGGCGAATTCAAGATGATAGATATTCCTACGCTGCCATCTAACGCCATTAATTCGATATTGCCAGCCCGCGACAAGGATTATCTCTGGCTTGGAACCAACAAGGGTTTCTGTTATTACAATATTCCCGACAACCGTGTAGATTTTTCGGTTTATGCCAACGACGGATTGCCTGGCAGCGAAATCGTTACCAATGGTTTGTTGATAAATAAAAAAGGTGTGCTCTATGTGGCTACATTCCACGGAGTTTCGTCGTTCGATTTGAAAAAAGGCAGCAACGAAAAATTTGTGCCGCAGTGCCGTTTAGAGAATATTCTGCTCAATGGTATGCCGTTTGACCGCACACGCACAGTGTTTAGTCACGATGAAAACAACTTCCAGTTCGAGCTTGCCGGACTATCGTTTAAAGATGAGGCTTCGTTGGTATATGAGTTCTATATGAAGGGTCTCGACAACGACTATGTGGCATCTTTGGGCAAGGAACACCGCGCCAATTATCAAAACCTTCCTCCCGGCAAATACGATTTTGTATACCGCGCTAAAGGAAAAGACGGAATTTGGTGTTATTCAAATTCTTACAGTTTTGAAATCAAGCGACCTTTCTACCGCAAATGGTGGTTTATGCTGCTTTTGGTTTTGAGCGTTTCGGCAATCGTGTATATGATAATCAAACTCCGTGAGGCTCAGCTCCGTATGCGCAACCAGCATTTGGAACGTATGGTAACAGAGCGCACATCCGAGATACGCAAGCAGAAAGACGCCATCGAGCAGAAAAACGCCGAACTTGAGACACAGCGTGAGGAGATTCTCCAGCAGCGCGACGCCATCGAGGAGAAAAACCTTGCTCTCGAACAGCAGAAAAACGAGATTCTCTCGCAGCGCGACGAGCTTGAGGTTCAGAAGAATATCGCCACCCAGCAGCGCGACGAGATTGCCCATCACCAAAAGGAGATTATGGACAGTATCTACTACGCAAAACGTATTCAAACTGCGCTTCTGCCCATATCCACCAACATTGCCAAGGTGCTGCCCGAACACTTTATCCTCTTCAAGCCCCGCGACATTGTGAGCGGCGACTTCTACTACTTCAAGCACCTCAACCACTATGCTGTGATTGTGGCTGCCGACTGTACGGGTCACGGCGTGCCAGGCGCGTTTATGAGTATGCTTGGTTCGGCATACCTCAACGAGATTATCGTTAAATATCAAGACGAACTCAATTCAGGTCATATTCTCGACCTTCTGCGTTCATACATTATCGAATCGCTCCATCAGACCGGCCGTTTCGACGAGGCCAAAGACGGTATGGACATCGCCCTCTGCGTGCTCGACCTTGACACGCTAAAACTGCAGTTCTCGGGCGCGTTCAACCCGATGTTCCTTGTGCGCGACGGCGAGATAGAGGAGTACCGTGCCGACCGTATGCCTATCGGTATTCACGATTACGCCGACATAGGATTTACAACCTACGATATTGATATGCAGCGCGACGACATTGTGTATATCTTCTCCGATGGTTATGCATCGCAGTTTGGCGGCAAAACCGGTAAGAAATTCATGTCGAGCCGTTTCAAAAAACTCCTTCAGGAAATTTCGCCAAATCCCATGGCAGAGCAGCGCGAAATCCTCGATGAAAAAATCGAAACTTGGATGGGAGGAGTTTACAGCCAAGTCGACGATATTTTGGTTATCGGATTTAAGATTTCATAGACTGAAACGATACCGATTGTCTACGAATGGTTCTGAATAGGACGCCTAATTCAAATGTTTTTCTACAAAATTCATTACCCTGTCGGTGTAATGCTGAATCTGGGTTGAATCCATAGTTTCAAAACCGTGTTCCAGTCCAGGATAGATGTAAATATCTGTTGTGTTTGGAAGAGCATCGTGCAGCCATACCGACTGACGGTAGTTCACCACTTTGTCGTGGTCGCCATGCGAGATAAGAATGGGCACGTGGCAGAGCTTGTCGGTATGATGAAGCGGCGAGAATGCTTTGGTCAGCACTTCAAATTTCTTTAAATCGCGATACCTCATATGAAAAAAGATTGTGCAGGCAAGACGTCGCAAAAAATCTGGCACTTTTGACCACATTTCTGTTATGTCGGTGGGACCAAAATCGTCGATAATGCATTTTATGTGTTCATTTTCTCGTTCCTGCACGAAGCTCATCATTGCCACGTGTGCACCAGCAGACGAACCCCACAAACCTATGTGCGCAGTGTCTATTTTTAGGTAATGCGAATTTTCAATGCAATAATGCATAGCGTCTCGACAGTCGTAGATGCAGTTTTCGAGTGTGTTGGCGTGACGTGCAATAAGACTGTAATCCAACGAAATCACCTCAATATGGTTGTTAAGCATAGTTTTGATAACATAATAGCGGTAAAAATCCTGCACTTTTCGCTTTGTGCCGCAAATCCACGAGCCGCCGTGTATGTAGAGTATCGTTTTGTGTGCCGTCAGGGTGTCGTTGGGACGGTATACATCCATACGGATGTTTCTATCTTCGATTGTTTTGTATACAAGTTCTGTGGGGTAAATTGGTTCTGATGGTGTTCTATAGCTATTCTGCCACGATGTATATAATTTTACAATGCCACAAACGAGAACAGCTGTCCAAACGACCGCTGCCATTAACATCAGCGCTCTTTTTATTTTTTTCATTACAAAAATGTTCTATTAATAACCGCTGGCAAAAATAGGAATTTTATTTGTAATAAAAACATCATTTTTATCTCTTCTCTTTAATTCGGAAAATCATTTTTTTATCTGATAAGCCGACTTCGTTTATTGTAAATGATGAAACGCCTTTTGTTACTTCTGGAACATTGTCGACAATCTTTATCGTTGTGAGAGAATCTACTGCAAAAGTCTTTATGTTATAATTATTTACAGCAGAATCGTTTTTTATAACCGTTATTTGGCGGAAACCTTCGCTGCCTTCGCCGATGAGCGCGGGAAACACTTTTTGATGAATGTTGATGGTGTACGCGCCTTGGTTGACGGAGCTTTCCACCTCGCCGCCCGAAAACGACGGATCGATGCGCATAAACGGTGCTTTCATCAGTATGTCTTGCAGTTGCTGACCAAACATAAATGAGCCGAGGAGCAAAAATATCGAAAGTATTGCCCAAAATTTTGCTATAAAGTTTTTCATAGTTGTAACGATTTAAAAGATTAATTTAAAGATAGTTTCAAGTCCGCCTCTTGCGCACGAACCCAAGAATATTACCATAAACGAGTAGGCAAGGTAGAGAAAAATCACACGAGCCGTGCTTGCGCTTACCTTTGCCGAAGTGCCTTTGATTCTGTAATTTAGAGCCTCCGACGGACAGTTGTCGATACATCTTGCACATTTGGCGCAGGTAATCGACGGCTTATGGTCGCTGTTCATTGCCATCAACTGACATTTTGATATACATTTGTTGCATTTTATACATTTTTCTTTGTCTAACGATATTTCAAAAATGTTGATT
>JAGCYI010000197.1 GCA_017960885.1 Bacteroidales bacterium | reverse complement strand
GGCCGCCGACAAACCTTTTGCCCAAAACGTCAACTCATATTCGCAAAAAGAATCCGCTATGGTGCTTTCGGGACTTGCATTGTCGGGCGCAAACAACATTTGGAAAGGCAATTTCGACCTTCCCAACGCTGAGGACGGCATACTCACCGCTTACGAAATATCGCAGTTAGACCTCTCAAACACCCGTCTCGCAGTGCTTTCGGCGTGCGAAACCGCCCGAGGACGCATCTTCCCTGTTGACGGAGTTTTTGGACTTCAACGCGCATTCAAGCAAGCCGGCGCGGGTTCAATTCTGATGTCGCTATGGAAAGTTGACGATGCCGCCACCGCCCTCTTTATGGAGCATTTTTACAAGTTCCTCTTTGAAACCCACGACCGCCACGCCGCCCTCAAAATGGCTCAGTCCGAAGTGAAAAAGCAACACCCCGACCCATACTATTGGGCTGCGTGGGTGATGTTGGATTAGTCTATCCCTCCACAACGTCTATCTTTACATCGTGATGAGCCTTGCGCTTGCTCCAACCGATGCCGACGAGCAAAATGCGTTTTGATAAGCCTTGCAATGCCTGTGGATAGTTCTTGTTTTTGATTTGGTCAATGGCACCTTGGGCAGATTTGTTTTGTTTCAATTCAATCACAATTGCAGGGCGCGTGGAACCGGGCAATGGCAAGAAAATCATATCCGCAAACCCCTTTCCCGCAGGCTGTTCGCGGAAAATTTTGTAATACCTTTTTGCTGCATAATACGCCAAGGTTATGGCACACGCCATCGAATTTTCGTCCTTGTATTTTATTATTGATGACGCCTCAAAACGGTACTTGTCAAACGCCTCCGAAATATAGTCAATATCCTGTTCTATTGTCTTGTTAATCAGCGTTAAAGAATCGTCCAATGCCTTGGAAACCTCACCCCAACCTACGCGGGCAATGGACAGTTCAAACTCTTGCGACACCTCCGTGTTTGGAATTCTGACGGTGCTGTCTTCGGGATTAAAAGAGAGGTAGCCAAGATGGGCGAGCAAAGTCAAAACATCGTCGCTTGTGTCGATATTCTTCATATCGTTGCGGAAACTTGCCGTCTTTATTGTAACACTCTCTCCATTAAGCATTTTAATAATTTTTTGCTGCACATTGTCGTGGTCGATTCCGATGTAATGCTCTATGGTGGTGTAGGCTGCTGACTTCGACCAATGGCTGTTGTATTCGCCATCTTCTACCGCCAACATAACCGAGTTAGGGTTGAACATAGATTTTTGATTGCCAATGACATAGCCATCGTAGGCGTGTTTCATTAGGTCGATGTTCAAATTGTGTTTGTCACAAATATTGACCACCTCGTCAGGCGTAAAGCCGTAATACTTGGCAGTTTTTGCGGGTCGGATTACGCTGTATTCGTCAAAATTGTTTAGAGCCGATTGCGCCTCCACTTTGATTATCGGTAAAATCCCTGTCATATAAACCAACAGAAAAACATCGTCGGCGGTGTTTGATTTGAACATCGAGCGCAAGAAATTGACGTATTTGTTCTTTGTTTTCTCGTCAATTTCCCTCACCAATTTGTCCCACTCGTCGATGATTAAGACGAAGCGGTCGCCGGTCGCCTTATGAATTTCGTCAAGTGCATCACTCAATAATTCTTTTTCTTTCAAAAACGGATAAGACTCTTTAATGTCTTTAATCACAGCCTTTTGCGCTTCTTCAACAACATATTGGTCGTCCACTTGTGAAAATTTGTTCCAATCAATATAAATCGTCGGATATTTGTTCAAATGCGTTTTATAACTGTCTGATTTAGAGATTTCCAAATCATTGAACAAGCCCGAAGAATCAGAGTTCCGGTCGTAATAGGCATAAATCATCTTGGCGGCTACCGACTTGCCAAAACGCCGTGGACGCGACACACATATATAACGGTGCGAAGAGTCGATATTGTCGTTCAATATCTCTATCAAACCCGACTTGTCAACGAAGTCAGAGTTTATTATACCTTGAAAAGCGATGTTTCCCTTGTCGATGAATATGCCCATAATGTCTTATTTAATAGTTGAGCAAAAATAAAAAAAATATTGATATGTCGCTCTCCATTTCCAATTATTTTTCCTATATTTGCAATACTAACAACTATTAGCAATGTTAATAAAGTATTGTATATCAGCGGTATTAGTATTGGCGGGGTTGGTGGCGGAGGCGCAGAAAAAGACCGCCCTCGTGGTGGGGATTTCTGACTATCCCGAGAGTTCGGGATTCAGACCTATTCACGGCGACAATGATGCCAAAGTGATTAACTATTCGCTTGAAAAACAAGGCTTTACCATTACGCAAATATTGAATTCCGACGCCACGGCTCTCAATATCCGAAACGCATTAGAAAACGTTGCTAACAATTCACAATCAGGCGGTTATGTATATCTGCATTTCTCGTGTCACGGTCAGCCGGTTGAGGATAAAGAACCCTTTGATGAGGACGACCATTGGGACGAGGCTCTTGTGGCTTATGATGCCAAAATAAATTATCAGTCAGGTGTTTATGAGGGCGAAAACCATATTCTCGATGACGAACTTTATGGATATTTCAACCGTATTCGCGATAATGTCGGTTCGCAAGGTTTCTTGTGCGTGGTGATAGATGCCTGTCATTCAGGCAATTCCTCACGCGATGATGACGACGATGAAAAAACTGTGCGCGGTGTGAGCGACGGTTTTTCAAGTTCGGGAAAATCTTTTGCGCCTGTTATCAACCGCAGCGGAAGTTTCAAAATCGAAAGTCGCCAAAATGCCGGCGATATTCTTATTTTTGAGGCGTGTAGGTCGTATCAAAACAATTATGAAATCCAAGTAGACGGCAACCACTTTGGTCCGCTCTCTTACTATGTAGCCAAAACTCTTGATAATTATCAAATTAGCAAGAAATTGGATTGGATTTTCCGTATAAAAAGCCTGATGGACGGCGACCGTCAGATTCTTAATCAAAATATGGTTTACGAAAAAAGTTTCTGACAATGGCTACCTACAACGAACAGATAATCAACGAATTTGTCAAGCACAAACCAAGGACTTTGCAGTTCTTGATTAAAAATTTTGACATTCCTGCCGACGAACTCGACGATATTTTTCAGGATTCGTTAATGGTGTTTTACGAAAAAATCCGTTCGGGCGGTCTCGACAATCTAAAATCGTCGCTCTACACATATTTTGTGGGAATTTGCAAAAACAAATGTTTTGAATTTCTCCGCCGACGTTCCAAAACCGCCGTTATGCCCGAAAGCACTGTCTGCGCAGGATTTCTCACCGAAAAATTAGATGCCATCATCGCTCTCGACAACGAACCCGAAATAGAGGAACAAAAGATCCAAGCCGTTCAAACGATTGTAAAGGCACTTCCCGACCCCTGCGACAAAGTGCTGTGGGGCTATTTCCGTGATGGTTTTTCGGTAAAAACTCTCGCCGAAATGTACGACAAAACCGAAACGAACATCAAGGTTACAAAACTTCGTTGCTGCGAACGATTCCGCAAACGATTCAACACCGTGTTAAACAATATTTTAAGCAACTAATATGAACCAAGATTCCAACGAAATACCAAGCATAGATCCAAACAACGATGAAAAATTGATGTCGTTTCTTCGCGGCGAACTTTCTGCCGACGATGAGGCGGATTTTATGCAAAAACTCAAATCTGATCCCGAACTCAAACAGCACGCTGTGGCTGTTGCCCGATTAATCAAAGGTCTTGAAACCGAGGGAATTGCCGCCGACAACCAACTTAAAACTGCCGTAAAATCCCGCAACAAAACCCGCAAACTTTATGTTTGGCTTTCTGCCGCCGCTGCCATAGTGGTAATGTTGGTTTTGGGAGTGCTTTATCTCAATAATTCATCCACACAACAATTGGCTGAGGAGTATCAGAATGAATTTCCCTACAATGATATTTTCCGTGGTGCAGAAGATGAGACAAATCTCAAAACCTTGTTCTCCAACGTTTTGGAAAACAAAGATTTAGATCAAACAATCATCACGCTTTCAGATTGTTTTGCTCAGTCGTTGCAACCCACATTCAACGATTACACCAACTATATGCCGCAGATAGGTTGGTATCTCGCCATAGCGCAGTTAAAAGCCAATGAAAAATCATCAGCCAAAACCACGCTTAAAACGCTGATTGACAACACCGAAAGCGAGATGTTGGTACACAAAAAGGCTGTGGAGTTGATGGCGAAACTCTAACCCTATTTGATATTCAAATAATCTAAAATATCTCCGATAGTGTTGCAGATGTATTTTACATCTTCGAGGCGGAGTTCGTAGTAGAGTGGCAGACGGAGGAGAGTATCCTCGTATTTGTCGCAGTTTTTGAGCGGTGCGCCGTTGTAAGAGTCTTTAAAATAGGGACTTTTGTGCAATCCCAAGTAGTGGGTGACGGCGAGAATCTGCTTTTCGCCAAGGTAGTCGGCTATCTTCTTGCGCTGTTTGGAGTTTTTGCACACTATATAAAATATGTGTCCGTTGCCGGTGGCCTCGGGCTGATGAAACGGCAGGGCAATGTAGCCCTTGTCTTCAAACGGTTTGAGCAGTTTGTAGTACAAGTTCCACAGTTTCATACGTTTCAACTGAATCTGTCCCGATTTTTCGATTTGGGCATAGAGAAACGCCGAGGTAAGTTCCGACGGAAGGAACGAACTGCCTATGTCAACCCATTGATACTTACTTACTTTGCCACGCGAAAAGTCGGCGCGGTTAGTTCCTTTTTCCCAAATAATCTCGGCGCGGGAATAGAGTTTCGGATCATTGATTACCAACATTCCGCCCTCGCCGGCAATGATATTCTTGGTTTCGTGAAACGAGAACGCCGCCATAGTGCCGAAACATCCCGCCGCCTTGCCGTCGTAGAACGAGTCGAAAGCCTGCGCTGCGTCCTCTATCAGCATAATATTGTGGTCTTTGGCAATTTGGCAAATACGTTTCATCTCGCATACAAATCCCGCATAGTGCACTACCACAATCACTTTGGTCTTGGGTGTGATGAGGCGTTCAATCTCGGCGGCGTCGATGTTGGGATTATCGCTGCGGCTGTCGGCAAAAACCAAAGTAGCGTTCTGACGTGCGAATGCCAACGCCGTGGAGACAAACGTGTAGGCGGGCAGAATCACCTCGTCGCCTTCTTTTACGCCGGAGAGAATCGCCGCCATTTCGAGAGCGTCGGTGCAGCTCGATGTCATTAAGCATTTGCCGTAGTGGTACTTATCCTCAAAATAGCGCTGACATTTTTGGGTAAACATACCGTTGCCCGAAATTTTGCCGCTCTTAACGGCGTCTCTTATATATTTAATCTCGTTGCCGCAAAGAAACGGCTTGTTGTAAGGAATTGGTTCCATTTTTTGTTTTGTAATCAATAATTTTATAATTTTACGTGCTGAATTTAAAACTCAAACTAAGCACAATTGTGATAGCAAAGATAAAGAATTTTGTAGTAAAACACCCCATCGTGGCGGTGATTTTTTTGGTAGTTTTGGCGGGAGTGCTGTCGATGTACGGTTTTTTCTCGGGCGAATACCTTTTTTATTTTACGGGACTTGCCGATGATTCTTGCTGCTCTCAGATGGTGAGCGCAATGCAGGCAGAACGTTTGTCGGCCGACGGAGGAGCTGCTGCCTATACATTTACCACTGGTATGGGCGACGCTAGGGGCAGCGGAAGTTTCAATGTTGAACCCATTTCCTTTGTTGTAGGCTGGTTGAAGCGATTTGTCGGCTTGTTTATTCCTTTAGATGCAAGTTCGCGTTCGGTCGTAGATTTCTATTTCCAGTTTTTGGTCTCCTTTGTAGGAACGGCTTTGTTCACCTTCTTGTGGCTCAGAACTTTGAATGTGAGCAAATACTCCTCTACTCTTTGTTCTTTGATAGTGGCGTTTTCGAGCAGCATTGTGGTGCTGTCGTTGTGGCGAATCGAAACTTTTGGTTTTAATATGGCTTTTTATCTATTTGCATTTGAGCAACTTCTTGTTAAAAAACGTCCATATTTCTTCCCCTTTGCGGTGCTGATGTTCGCATCGTCGCCATTCTTCCTTTACCTGGCGTCTTTGTTTTTGTTTATCTATATGATAATGAGGTTTGTAGTTATCAAGGCAAACTTTAAGACGATATTTTCTACCTGTATATGGATATTTGTTATGGGACTTGCCGGCATGTTGGTTGGCTTCCCCGACATTATCAACTCTTTGATTACACAACTCAATACGCCGAGGTTTGCTGGAAATGTGGGTTTTTCTACCACTGCTCCGTCTAACTTGTTGTTAACAAGCACTATGGCAATTACTACCATACTCCGTCTTTTTGCCCACGACATTCCTGGCAACGATTTTTCTTTGGGCGAATGGAACAACTATCTTGAAGCTCCAGCATTCTACACCGGCTTACTTACATTGCTGCTTTTGCCGCAGATTTTCCAGTTCCTCAACCGTCGTAAACAGATAGCTTACGGCTGTTTTCTGGCGTTCTGGGCTGCTGTGATGATTTTTCCGCCGTTGCGCCGCGCCATTGTGCTCTATGCCGGCGACTATTACCGCTATGGTATCGACTTCTTTATCACCTTTGCTATGATATTTGTGGCGGCTCAGTCGCTCTCGCTCATCGAGAATCTCAAACGTATAAGCGTGCCTGTGCTTGCAGGTTCGTTAGTTGTTTGTGTAATAGCTCTTTATGGAGCTGCTAACAGCGAATTGATGGTGAATATTCCCACTTTGAAGTCTAACGTTGTATATTTTGTCATCGTATTTTTGGTGCTTCATGCCGGAGTGCTTATGTGGAGCTCTAATTGCACAAATAGGCAACTATTTAAGATTGTGCAAGTTGTGCTTGTGATGATTGAAGTAACGTTTTTAACATACTCGTCGTTCGATGGTCGCGACACTGTTTCAAAAATGGAGTTTGACCTCAATAGAAACGGCATTTACGATGGCACAGAGAAAATTGTAGCCAAAGTAAAGGAGTCAGAGCCTGCGAAGTTTTTCCGCATGGAGAAAGATTACAAGTCTTCGCGCCAGATACACTCAAACCTCAACGAGGCAACCGCCCTGGGCTATTTCGGAACAAAGAATTACTCATCGTTTAACCAACCATATTATGTGAAATTCTTGAGCAATACCGGACATATAGCACCGCATATCGAATCTGAGACCCGTTGGATTGCAGGATTCGGTCCTGATCCGCTCGGTCTTTCGTTTGCCGGCATCAAATACTACCTCACCAAAACCGACACTATGATGGCGCATATGCCTATTTGTCAGCCTTACGACACTGTCAACGGCATTCACGTTATCAAAATAGACAAGACCCTGCCGCTCGGATTTACTGTCGACCGCTATGTTAAACCAGCTGATTTTAAGAAACTTATTTCTTTCCATATAGAAAACGCACATGTCGACAATGCCGCTGTTTCGCTCGATTATATGGGCGTGTTGCCGGCGCAGAAGTTTGAGATTGTGGACAATCTACGTAAACTTGTTGGACGTACCTTTAATGATGCCGACAGCCTTTATATGGCAGTGCGTGATGCGGCTCCGGATGTATCCTGGATGGTGATAGCACAGAGTCTCTACCATAGTTCGGTCAATAATTTTATGGCTAACGAGGCTTTGTTGGCTTCCTTTGTTTACGAAGAGGAGTCGGGTATCGACACAACGCTCTTTTCTCAACTTGATATCAACGACACAAATGTGATAACTCCTATTGATCAATTCTCTACTGCGCTGTTTGATTCTTTATATAATTATGCTAATAGCGAATCTCTTGAAATCACAGATTTTAAACAGGATAATATAAAGGGAAACTTGAATGTTTCGAAAGATAAATTCCTTGTATTGACCATACCCTACGACAAAAACTGGACACTTACTCTCGACGGTGTAGAAAAAGAGCTGAAACTCTGCGACTTTGGCTTTACTGGGGCGGAGATTCCTGCTGGAAATCATACTGTGGAGCTGCTTTATCAAAACCAGACATCCAAAAAGTTCAATACCTTAAAAAAGGTGCTTGTTGTGCTTCTTTGGGTTGCTGTTGCGGGCATTATTGTTTATCGAAGAAAAAAAGGCATACCGCTCTAATAATTATTTAAGTGTCTTATTATGAATTATTTTGCCTATTATTCCTTTTTAAGCGGAATTGGTTGGAAGATTATGGATCTGATGCCGCCGTTTATTAGGTATGTGGTTTTTAAGATATTGCTCAAAAAGACCGGACGGCATTTTTATGTGGATTATGGCACGTATCTTCGCAATATGAACAAAATTAGCTTTGGCAATGGCGTATTCATAAACCGGAGATGCAACTTTTTTGCCTCCTACCATATTCCCAACGCAGAAATAATACTTGGCGACAATGTATTGGTGGGTCCCGATGTAACATTTTTTGGCGCTGGACACGATTATAACACACTCTCACTGCCCGACACCGCTAAAACCATCACAGTGGGCAACAATGTGTGGATAGGCGGCGGAGCAACCATTTTGCCCGGAGTAACAATAGGAGAGGGGGCTGTAGTGGGCGCGGCAAGCGTGGTTACAAGAGACGTTGAGCCATATTCCGTTGTGGCTGGAAACCCTGCTAAGATGATAAACCACAGGATTATTCCTCCCTTAACCAAATCTTAATAAAAATATATCTCCTTTAATTGTTACACTTATTAAAAAAAACTTTTAACTTTGCCGAAATTATCAAAGCATATAGTTGTAACAGATTTTAAACGACATGGAATACAATCACCGCGAAATTGAGGCTTATTGGCAGAAATACTGGGACGAAAACGGAACTTTTACCGTTTCTAACAAGTCAGAACGTCCTAAATACTACGTACTTGACATGTTTCCTTATCCTTCGGGAGCAGGTCTTCATGTAGGTCATCCATTAGGATACATTGCATCAGATATTTACAGCCGTTACAAAAGACTCAAAGGCTTTAACGTACTCCACCCGATGGGCTACGACGCATTCGGACTTCCAGCCGAGCAATACGCCATTCAAACAGGTCAGCATCCCGCTGTAACTACCGAAAACAACATTTCGCGCTATCGTTCGCAGTTGAAGAAAATCGGTTTTTCGTATGATTGGAGCCGAGAATTGCGCACCTGCGACCCTAAATATTACAAATGGACCCAGTGGGCATTCCTCCAAATGTACAACCACTGGTACAACAACGACACCCAGAAGGCTGAACCCATCGCCTCTCTTACTGCTGAGTTTGAACGCAACGGCAACCGTTTTGTAAACGCAGCCCACAGCGAAGTGCCTATCTTCCCCGCTGAGGTTTGGAACGGACTGAGCGACGGCGAAAAAGCTGAAGTAATCGACGCTTACCGCCTTGCATACCGTGCTAAGACTATGGTTAACTGGTGTCCCAAACTTGGAACAGTGCTCGCCAACGACGAGGTGAAGGAGGGTCTTTCGGTACGCGGAGGCTATCCTGTGGTTCAGAAACCTATGGTACAGTGGCTTTTGAGAGTTTCGGCATACGCTGAACGCTTGCTCGAGGGTCTCGACCGCATTGACTGGACAGATTCTCTTAAAGAGATGCAGCGCAACTGGATTGGCCGTAGCGAAGGCTGCGAGATGTTTTTCGACATTGCCGACAGCGATGTTAAGATGAAGATTTTCACCACACGTCCCGACACCGTATATGGCGTCACCTTTATGGTGCTTGCGCCTGAGAGCGAGTACGTTGACCAGATAACCACAGCCGAATACCGCGAAGCCGTGCAGCAATACCGCGACGACGCCGGCAAGCGCACCGAGCGCGAACGTATGTCCGACACCCATTCGGTAACTGGTCAGTTTACAGGTGCTTATGCTATCAATCCTTTCACTGGTTCGCAGATTCCTGTATGGATAAGCGACTATGTGTTAGTAGGATACGGTACTGGCGCTATTATGGCAGTGCCCGCCCACGACAGCCGCGACTACGCTTTTGCAAAGAAATTTGATCTTCCTATTATACCCCTGATTGAGGGTGCCGACGTTAGCGAGGAATCTTACGACGCTAAGGAAGGCATAATGATGAACAGCGGAATGTTTAACGGCTTGAATGTGCTGGAAGCAAAACAAGCCGCTATCAACGAGGTGGAAAAACTCGGCATCGGAAACCGCAAGATCAACTACCGTCTGCGCGACGCAATTTTCAGCCGTCAGCGCTACTGGGGCGAACCTTTCCCCGTGTATTACAAAGACGGACGTGTATATCCGCTCGATATCACAAAGCTTCCGTTGGAGCTGCCCGAGGTTGACTCGTTCCTTCCCACCGAAGACGGCGAACCTCCTTTGAGCCGCGCCACCGAATGGAAGACCCCCGAAGGATACTCTTACGAAACAAGCACAATGCCCGGTTTCGCAGGTTCGTCGGCATATTATTTAAGGTATATGGATCCCGACAACAACAATGCCCTCGTGTCGAAAGAGGCTAACGAGTATTGGCAGGACGTTGACCTCTACATCGGAGGTACTGAGCACGCAGTGGGACACCTTATATATTCACGCTTCTGGAACAAGTTTCTTTTCGACCTTGGCGTAGTTTGCAAAGACGAGCCTTTCAAGAAGCTCGTTAACCAGGGTATGATTCAGGGACAGAGCAAGTTCGTATACCGTATCAAAGGTACCAACCAGTATGTTTCTTACGGATTGAAAGACGATTTCGACACCACCGAGATACACGTGGATGTAAATATTGTAAAGAACGACATTCTCGACACCGAGGCTTTCAAGCAATGGCGTCCCGAATTTGCCGACGCTCAGTTCGTACTTGAAGACGGCAAATATATCTGCGGCACCGCTGTGGAAAAGATGAGCAAGTCGATGTTCAACGTGGTAAATCCCGACGACATAGTAGACCGTTATGGTGCTGACACATTGCGTCTTTACGAGATGTTCCTCGGACCTATCCAGCAGTCGAAACCCTGGGACACCGGCGGTATCGAAGGCGTTTACCGCTTCCTCAACAAGTTCTGGAGATTGTTCTTCAATGCCAACGGCGATTTTGAAGTGTCCGACGCTCAACCCGTGGAGGCAGAGCTCAAAGCACTCCACAAGACCCTCAAAAAGGTTGAGAGCGACATCGAGATATTCTCTTACAACACCAGCGTAAGCCAGTTTATGGTTTGCGTAAACGAGCTTACAACTCTCAAATGCAACAAACGCGCAATACTCGAGCCGTTAGTGATAGCTCTTGCATCGTTTGCGCCTCACATTTCCGAAGAGTTGTGGAAACATTTGGGACACAACCAGTCGATCTCCGACGCAGAGTTCCCAAAAGTTGATGAGCGTTACACTGTTGACAGCACCAAAACCTATCCTGTGGCAATCAACGGCAAGACACGTTTTACGCTCGACCTCCCTGCCAACGCCGACAAGGACGAAATCGAAAAAGAGGTTCGCGCCAACGACCGTTTCCAAAAACTTATCGAAGGGAAATCCGTTATAAAGGTAATAATAGTACCTGGCAAAATGGTAAACTTTGTGGTTAAATAGCACATTTTAAATAATTGAAATCCAATCTATTATTTATAGATATAAAAACATAGAAAAATGGTATCAAGTTCAAACATCAAAATCTTTTCGGGAACTACATCTCTCTACCTTTCGGAGCAGATAGCCAGGGCATATGGCACCACTCTCGGAAACGTAACAATGAACCACTATTCCGACGGCGAGTATCAGCCAAGTCTCAACGAAACCGTCCGTGGCGACTATGTGTTTATTGTGCAGTCTACATTTACGCCTGCCGACAATCTTTTGGAGCTGCTGCTAATGATCGATGCCGCACGTCGCGCGTCGGCATACAAAATTGCTGCAGTAATTCCTTATTTCGGATTTGCACGTCAGGACCGCAAAGACAAGCCCCGTGTGGCTATAGGCGCAAAACTCATCGCCAATCTTCTTACTAAGGCGGGCGTTGACCGCATCATCACCATGGATCTCCATGCCGATCAGATTCAGGGCTTTTTCGATGTTCCTGTAGACCATCTCTACTCGTCAACCATTTTTGTACCGTTTATCAACTCGCTCAAATTAGAGAATCTCGTTGTAGCCTCGCCCGATATAGGCGGCAGCAAACGCGCCAACACTTACAGCAAATTCCTCCAAGTGCCTATGGTTATCTGCCACAAGTACCGCGAGAAAGCCAACGAAGTTAGCGAAATGACTGTAATCGGTGATGTTAAAGGCAAAAACGTGATTATTATCGATGATATAATCGACACAGCTGGCACACTTTCAAAGGCTGCCGACCTTATGATGGGTCAGGGCGCTCTCAGCGTCAGGGCTTTTGTAACGCATCCGGTGCTCTCGGGTCCTGCTTACGACAGAATCAACGATTCTAAGCTCACCGAACTTTACGTTACCGACACCATACCTTTGAAAAAACCGCATCCCAAAATCAAGGTGCTCACCGTAGCCAACCTCTTTGCCGATGTTATCAAAAAGGTATTCACTTGTCAATCAATAAGCGACACCTCTTATTACAAATAGTGGATAGAAAATTATTAAAGCTGCCGATTTTCTTTCGGCAGCTTTTTTTTTGTTTTATTTTTCCACATATTTTTTTGAGAAGTAGAAAAAAAACAATAATTTTGCCCCCGAATTTTCCAATTGGGTGGGAAAGCCGCCCGTGCGATGGGAAATTGAGTTAACATTATTATTAACACTCAATTTTGAGTAACACAAACATTATTTTAAATGAAAGTTTTTGAAATTAAAGGTACCAAACGCGACAACCTCGGTACCAAATTCGCAAAAATGACTCGTAAAGAGGGTCTCGTACCTTGCGTAGCTTACTGCTGTGGTAAGCACATCGACTTCACCGTTTCGCAGAAAGAAATCAACGGCGCAATCTTCACTCCTGAAGTTTACATTGTAAAAATCAATCTCGACGGCGAAATCCTCAACACCGTAATCAAAGACATGCAGTTCCACCCCGTTACCGACGAGGTAATGCATATCGATTTCTACATCTTCAACGACGACCAGGAAATCACTGTTAAACTTCCTGTTGTATTCGAAGGTCACGCTCCTGGTGTTAAGGCTGGTGGTAAGCTCAAAACCGCTGCTCGCAAGCTCAAAGTTACCGGTAAAGTTGCCAACCTTCCTGAAAGAATCGTTGTCAGCATCGCCGAACTCGAACTTGAACAGCAGATCAAGGTTCACGACCTCAGCTTCGATAATTACCGCATTTCCGACCCGCAAGACATGCTTCTCTGCCGCATAGCCGCTACTCGCGCTACTCAGCAGGCTGCTGCTACCGACGACGGAAAGAAGAAAAAGAAGTAGTTTGCATAGTAATAAAAGTTTTTAGACTTTCGGAGACGGCACTCTTTAATGCCGTCTCTGTTTTTATAATCATCAGCTGTGAAATACTTAGTTGCAGGCCTCGGCAATATCGGGGCAGAATACAGAGACACCCGTCACAATATCGGGTTCAAAATCGCCGACGCTTTTGCCGCCGACGCTGGTGCAGAGTTCGCCTCCGACCGTTATGCCGACGTGGCGCAGGTTAAATACCGCGGCAACCCTGTCACTATTATCAAGCCTTCTACATTTATGAACCTCAGCGGAAAGGCTGTAAGCTATTGGCTCAAGCAAGAGAACATCCCCGTTGAGAATCTTATTGTCTGCGTCGACGACTTAGCTCTGCCTTTTGGCGTGATACGTCTTCGCGCTAACGGCAGTGAGGCTGGTCACAATGGGCTTAAAAACATTACCGAACTGCTCGGCACTCAAAACTATGCCCGTTTGCGTTTTGGTATCGGCAACGACTTCCCAAAAGGCGGACAAGTGAATTTTGTGCTCGGCAAATGGAGCTTCGAAGATTTGAACCGCATACAAGAGCGCACCAAAACCACTACCGAATTGCTCTATAGCTTTATTACAAACGGCGTTCAGCGCACTATGAACATGTTTAACGGAAAATAAGACCTACTATGGCAGAACCTAATTCAGAGATGCGGATCGACAAGTTTTTGTTCAACGTCCGCCTTTTCAAAACCCGCTCGCTTGCTGCCGACGCGTGTGGCAAGGGTCGCATACTTATTAATGGAGCGGCTGTAAAAGCAGCCCGTGTTGTCCGCCCCGACGACGAAATAAGCGTGAAGGTGAATCCCGTGTTCCGCAAATACAAGGTGCTCAACCTTTTGCGCGGACGAGTGGGCGCTGCCAAAGTTCCTGAATATATCACTGAAACTACCTCGCAAGACGACCTCTTTAAACTGAAGATGATGAGCGAGATGGGGCGTTTCTCGTTTGGCAAGCGCGACCGTGGCGCAGGTCGTCCCACAAAAAAAGACCGCCGCGACATCGACCGCTTTTACGATGGCGACGACGAATACGACGACCTTGAAGGCTTTTCTCCTGATTTAGAAGATTCAGAAGAACTATAATTATGTTAGAAAATTCACTTTAATTCGTTTTTATTCGCTTTCATTTTTTGTTAAAGAAAAAAGGTACGCCGTAGGGCGTACCTGTGTGAAAACAATTCGTGTTGTTTTATTTATCTCCTGATTTTCAAGTCAGCCGGAACGTCGAAGATGCCTTCGGGAATAGTTCCGTTTTCGTCAAATGAGTCTAATACGGTTTCAATTTGGAACATTCCGCCGTCAACAACTGTCTTAACGGGGAATCCTTTCCAGATCCATACTGTAGACGATACCGACATACCCATCTGTTCGGTGTTTACCTCGTATTTCTTGCAGGGATAGCCGTTTACGATTTCTTCGCCTTTCTCTTTGATTTTGTGTTTTTTAACTACTTCGGGAGTGAGGTTGAGATAGTTTACTGCGCCTGGGGTTTTTTGACCTTCTTTTGTGTTAATGTCGAATTGCACAGTGCCGTCAGCCTGCACTACCGATCTCATATTCATTACGCCGCCACCCATAGCCGACATATCCATCTTAAACTCCGAAGCTTCTTTTTTGCCGTAGTCATCGATGTAGTAGGTGGTAATCATAGGATTGCCCATCATTTCGGTTTTTGTGGTGATAACTGCTTTTTGAAATTCGTAACGAGCTTCTTGGGCGTTGGTTGCGGCTGTGGCAAATACCATTGCGGCTGCCGCCAAAATCATTTTTACTTTCATCTCTATTCAGTTTTAAATAATTAAACAATTGTCTTTTGTGTTTACATTGCAAACATAACCATGAAAAAGCGCAATTGTATTTTTTTTAGATGAAAGCGGCGAATCAGTCGACAAGTAAGCGTTATCGTTAGACGAACTTAGTTCTTGATCTCCTTTACAAGTCGGACACCAAATGTGAAAGCATCGGGTGTGCAGCCTCGCTTGGGCCAGATACAAGAGTTTTCGATGCTCAAATAGTCTTTGGTTGGTAGCCAGTATCCACCGCAGGGAAAGTCTTTAAAACGTGTGGCGTTGTAGGGAAGAAACATTGCTCCTGCCTCTTCTAAAGCTTTCCACTGAGATAGCGAGTATGTGTTTGCAGTAGTGAGGTCGCTTTGTGTGTCTTGTAGCGACATCTGGTCTTTCCACGAGCGAAGCAGTTTTCCGTCGACGGGTGTGAATTGTATTTCTCCCTCAGCCTTAAAGTTGTCGGGCAGCACTACGATGCCTTTCACTTCGTTAACAGTAGCCCATGCGGTGAGATTTCCGGCGTTTTCGCGTTTGAGAATAAGGTATTCCCACTCTTCGCCAGATAGGCAGCGCCAAATTCCGCCTTCGTTTCCGCCGTTTGATACAGGGTTGGTGCCCCAGTCTACAAAAGTGTCGGATTTTGTAGCTGGATTGGTGCCTGTACCCCAATTGAATAGGTCCCAGAATACGGTGTCGGTTTCCGACATTTGGTCGCGTTCTTTGCTAAGGCATTGCCATTGGTTGTCGGCAAAACGGTATGTTTTGGTAGATGGTTGGTACTGGAGGTTGCCCTGCGCAAATTTTACTTTAAGAGTAGGACTTACAGAGAATTCTCCGTTGAGCGTACCTGGGTCGTCAGATCCGCACGATGTGGCAAAGCATATTGCCGCACCCATTGCCATAAGTGGCAAGAATGATGTTTTTTTCATGTTGATGTGTTTTTAATTAATTATTTTAAGATAACTACTTTACAATCACCTTGAAAGATTTTTTCTCTTTACCCGAAATAACAGCGCCAGTGTAAGAGCCTTCTGGCAGACTTATGTTTGTGGCTTGTTCTGAAATACGCATTTTTTTCACTATGTTGCCGTTGTTGTTGTAAATTATTACATTATAGATGTTTTCAGGGTCGAAGTCGTTGATTTCTATAGTGAATGGTTTGTTTTTTTCTGCTGGATTCGGATAAATGTTTACCGACTGTAGTGCTTTTTTTACGGTTTCATTCTGTGTCCATGGACAGGCTAAAATAGTGCCGTTGTTGAGTTTGGCGTAGTACGAGCCAGAGAGTTTGGGTTCCGTGTAATATTGAAGGGTATGGCCTTTTAGTTCTTCGTCGTTGTTGTAGCGGTACCATTGGTAGTTGTGGAATTTACCAGAGGCATTGTTTATA
Organism: Bacteroidales bacterium; assembly: GCA_017960885.1. Classification (GTDB taxonomy): domain Bacteria; phylum Bacteroidota; class Bacteroidia; order Bacteroidales; family UBA3824; genus UBA3824. The sequence continues at coordinate 12,177 of JAGCYI010000197.1, read as the reverse complement.
AATATTACGTTTTGATATAGCTGAAGGATAAGTCCTTTGGCAGCGGTGATTTCTAATGTAAATTTGATTGTGTCTGATGGAGTTGTAGATTCTTCATCACCCACAAACACTGCAGAGCAATTGTATTTTCCTAGGGAGGTGGGCAATGTAGAAATATGCACTTCGCCATTTTGTGTTTCGTAATTAACACTACCTTCAATAGTTTCTATTATGATATTGCAATTTTTGGGAACACCGCTACCGTCAGAAAGACTGTATTTTAGTATTGCCTCTGTTTCTTCTTTTTTGCAGAATTGTTTCCAATCTGTGGGAAATAAGATGTGTTTGTCGTTGTCGGAAAGTGACGGTTTGATTTGTAATTGTACTTTTTCTACCACGGTAGCCTCAATTTTTACGCCGTTGGGAGCGGATGGCATTATGAATGAGAATTGGTCGTTGTCTTGTTGGATGCTAACTTCTATTTCGAGGAAGGCAATTTTGGGACTACCGATAACTTCGTAGCCATTTTCAGCTTTGAATGTAACTATGGAGTCGCATGCAAATAAATTGTCGGTTCTTTTGGGTACAAATTCCATATTTTCGGGAAGATCTACGCTGTATGTTTTCACTTTCCAATTCATAGTGTATATGCGGTTGCCCTCCGAAAATGGTTCTATTGAAATTGATGAAGATGGAGTGGATACACCACCTATAGCAGGTTTGCATGTCCAATATGAAAAATCGTAGTTTTTTCTTTCTTGGGTGGGATTTTCGATATTCAAAGTTTCAGAAGAGTATTCATAAGATATTGGTTCGTATTTCTTATATTCGTTATCTTCGTCCGCCCATTTGTAGAAAAGTTTGTATTTACCTGTGGTAAAGTAGCCTGGTTGCTCTGTGCCGCCATCTATATAGGCGTATGTGATGTCAGTTTTTGAAGAATTGTATGTTGTACCTTTGTCGCCGATAATTTCGGTGCAGCCGTAGAACATGTTGTCGCCAAGAATAGTGCGGTTTGGTTTCCAATCGAGTGACACTAATATGGTTGAAAGATTGTTGCAGCCAGAGAACATTTTAGTCATATCGGTTACATTGCTCATGTCAATACTACTGAGGTCTATGGTTTTAAGTGATGTGAAATCCTTGAACCAGTATGCACATGAGGTGGGGTGCACATTGGAGGTATACCCATAATCAAATTGAACTTTTTTTACAACCTCCCAGCTCCATTCAATATTTCCTGACGAGTTTTTTTTATCTCTATTGTTTTCTTTCTCAATGTCGTTTATGTCAAAATAAATACCATTCTCGGGTGGCAGGTTGTTAAGATAGTCTAAATTAAATACCTCTCGTGCTGTTGACTGAATCAGTTTGTTCCAAGCTCTCCACCCTCTAAGCCTTTCTCCGTATTTGAATGTCAGGCTTCCGTCATTATTATTAAATTCAAGGTAGGAACCTGCTACTGTGACTTTGCTCAATTTGTTATTGTTTTCATCACAAAGTTCATAGTAATTATTATTATTTTTGTATTGTTCCTCGTGTGGTACATCAGACTCATCTAAAAGTTTTAGACCTGTTTGACTGTCCAGTACTTTTGTGTTTTGTTTCGATATTATTGCGCTATTTCCATTGCTACCGATGAACTTTCCTCCGTAGATATATACCATACCCGTTGAATTATTATTTATTAGAGCGGGACCATTTGTGGCTGTGAATGTGGGAGAAACTAAACTTCCGTTTTTTCTTTGGCTGTTTTCAATATATAAATTGACGTTATCAATAGTTCGGATGGCATAATCTGTTCCGTTAAATGATCCTCCAAAAATATATGCGTTGACATTAACTATCCATTGCGACTCATCTGGTCCGTTTATCTCTACTCCACCATTGAAATTGCCACCGCAAATATAGATAGGAGAACCCTGAGACATTTTGAATTTTACTAATCCATTTGCGGTGATATTGTTGAGGTAAACATCGGCATCATTAACTACTATTTCGGCATTATCACTACAATTGATAGTTTTTAACTCAAGAATATATTTTTTCACATTGCCAACCTGATCGCCAATACGTCCGATGTTATCAATCTTATTGTTGAGATTGTACGAATCACTATTTTGTTTTATGTATACTACTCTGGCATATCTATTATTCTCTTCATCGTAATAATTGGCTGGTGACATGGCCTCTTCGAGTGAAGTAAAATTTTTGGTGATAGAATAACTGTAGTCATAGTATATATCAGAGTTATCAATGCCGTAGTAGCAGGTGGCAGTGAAATTATTTTGACCATACAACTGTGGAGCCGTCAGCAGTATAATAGTCAACAAAGAAAGAGCTGTTTTGAAAATTAGCCTTTTTGTTAAAGTGTTGTCAAGTTTGTTTGGGTAGTTTGTATCCATTTTTGAAGAGTTTTATGTTTTGAATATTACTGCAATACTATGAAAAAAATGAGAATAAGAAAAATAGTTTTGATTTTTTTCGCATAGATTTTTGTAAAAAAAAAGCCGCGACACTATCGCAGCTCTTTATTTAGTACCCCGGGCCGGGATCGAACCGGCAAGGATGTTACTCCATTGGTGTTTGAGACCAACGCGTCTACCAATTCCGCCACCAGGGCAACGTTTTTTTACGCCGCAAATGTAGAGGTTTTTTATTATTGCGCAAAGTTTTTTTGATTTTTTTTTCGTTTAAGATAAAAAAATGTTCCTATAATACATGGAATCAGTATGTTGATAATCCACAACAACGCCGATGCAGCAGCCGGCAACAACGGGGTGGGGGAGAATGGGTTTAGAACCAATGCCGATACAGAGCACCTTACACCCAATTCTGCTAGTGCTGGACGTGGTACAAAACTTACTATACCATAAATCAGAAATATGGCGTTATAGCCGTCGATTAATCCTACATTGATTCCTAATGCGTTAATAATAAGGAAGTTTTGTGTGCAGTACAATAGATATCTTGCCGCACTTATCAATAATATTGAGTTTTGTTGTCGAGGAGTGTATCTGATAAAAAACGCCAACTTGTCGGCTATTTTTTGAGTGCGGTTATATTTCTGAAGAATGGGAATAAAGATTTTTGGATTGTAAAACAATACCGATGTTATAGCTGCCGCCACTAACGCCGCTGCGCCGAATAGAGGTTTGGTCAGGTATTCTTCGTTGATAAAGAGAGTCTGTTTGGCTGCGAAATAAAATGAGGCTATGGCGGTGCACAGCAACATTATAGGCATTTGACTGATTCCGCTGTAAAGCGTGGCTATACCGCCTTCTATTCGGTGAGTAGCTTTAAGCACCGAGGGTCTTCCTATGGTTTCGCCTATGCGGTTTGGAGTGAATGTTGACGGAGGAATACCCATTATAACCCCTTGTATTGCTGTTTTTAGCGTTATGCTTTCTATTGGTGATATTGCAATTTGCCATTTTAAAGATTCTAACAGCCAGTTGGGTACAACTAAAATTACCGCAATAGCAAATATCTTGAAATTTATATTACTAAATCCATTTATTTGAAAGTATTCTTTAAGTTGTTGTATATGTAAAGTTGATAATTTATAAAGAAAAATATAAAAAGCGATTACCAGCGCTATTTTTAAAACGAGAATTGCTCTTTTCTTCATATTATCAGGTGTTTGACAGCCGTGTTTCGGTGGCTGGTTGCGGCGAATAATCTTTGTTGATTACAGGTAGCAGAATGAGCGAAAGTGCGCCGAGTATTATAAAAGATATGTCTTGCAGTCCGTGTATTACCAGAGCAAACGCCCTTCCGTCGGGATCTCGGTTCACTCCGTACATTGCAAGTGTTTCTATTACAATAAAATGCCAAGTTCCCATTCCCCCCGGAGACGGAACAATAACCCCAAATGTAGCGAGCACAAACACCATTAAACCTGTGGCTAAAGTGAGGTGTTCGGTAAAGCCGAATGCTTTGAATCCGAGATATACTGCGTAAAAATACACAAAATTGATGTACAATGTATGTATTATAAATAAGGTGCGGTGTTTTAGGTGTAGTATTGTGGAGAGACCGTCGCGAAACTGCTGCCAAATGCCGTTGATCTTGTTTCCGATTCCTAAAATGTTTCGGCGTATTGCCATGCGTACAATCAATATGCCCGCCACAGATAAAGCAATTAGTATCAATGTAATAGGTACGATATACTCTTTGAGCATATCTATTCTTTGGCTAATATCTGGATTAGCTGCAATCATTTCGGCAACAAATCCCCATTGCGACGCCAACACTATTGCCGTAACTATCAGCACAAGAGCAAGATCGGCGATTCTCTCCGTTACTACTGTTCCGAGACACCGGGCAAATGGAATGTTTTCGTATTTTGAGATAATGCCGCAGCGTATCACTTCGCCCGACCGCGGAATTGCCAAGTTGCTGAGGTACATGACCAAAACCGACATAAAAAGGTTTATGTTCCTGGTCTTGTATCCAAACGGTTCCAACAGCAGCCTCCATCTGGCGGCTCGACTGTAATGCGCTGTAAGATAGAACAAAGCGATAGCCACTATCCAACCCCAGCGGGTACCTTCGAGCGCATTGAAGAGTGTCGCGATATCCTGACCACGGTACGCCAGCCAGAAAAGAACGCCGCCGATTGCGAAAAATAGTGTTATTTTTAATCCCTTTTTAACTCTGCTGTCCATTTTAGGTGCTTTTGAACCGCAAAAATAAAAAATAATTATTAATATGCCTCCGTTTTACAAATAATCCTTATATTTGGATAATTAAAACTTGCAATTGCTATGAAGCATATATTATTGTCGCTTATAATGTTGTGTGTTTCCACGGTGATGTATTCGCAGACTAAGCTCGTCTACGACGAAGATTTTGTGTTTACCGATGGCTTGTACCTCAATAAGGAGATGATGCAGAACAACAAGCCCGTAGACAAGGCACGAATCAAAACACAAATCGACCCAAACGACCTTGCTTTTTTCGACTATCTTACTCAGCAAAGCACAATTACGCTATTTGATGAGGTCGGCAATGAGGTTACTATCAAAACGTCGTCGATTTGGGGATACTGCTCGGGTGGCATTATCTACGTTTATTTCAATGGATATTTCAACCGTGTGGGTATCGTCGGCAGTATCTGCCATTTTCTCGGCACCAAAACTTTTGTCAACACTCGCGACCCATTCTACAGCGGCATGTATGGACGTTATGGTATGTATGGACCCACTTATACCACATCTACCGAGGCGCAGCAGTATTTGCTTAATTTTGAAACGGGCGACATTCTCGAATACAATGCCGCAAACCTTGAGCAGATGTTGATGAAAGACCCCGAACTGCACGATGAGTTTGCCGAACTCAAACGCAAGAAACGTAATGCAAAACTATTTTACTATATGCGTCGTTTTAATGAAAAACACCCTTTGTATATACCTGTATATGAATAATTTATTTATTGTATAACATTATAAAACCAAATTTTTATGAAGATAAAGAAACTATTATTTACTGTTGTTGTGGCGCTTATGGCTTTGCCGTTGATGGCTCAAGAAAAAGTGGCTGGCGCTGATGTTATCAAGAAGTTCTTGTCTACTAAAACTTTAGTAGTACTCGACGACAATATTTTCAACAGCTACAACTCGGCTATCAAAAAAGCTGTGGAAAGCAACTGGACTATCACGAGTTTTGAATATTGCTCGGTAGCCGATTTCCAGAAACGCAAATTCGACCCGCAGTATTCGTTCCTGCTCGTTACCAAAGACTATTACAAAGACGATTCCGACAAAATGACCTACGCATTCTTGTCGCTTTTGCTCGGTGGCGACTACAAGTCGGTTTACGACATGCCCACGCTCGCCTCGTTCCCCCTCTCGTATTATGAGAATCAAGACTATGAAAAATACGTCTACAAACTCGGTCCAATCGTAAAATTCATGCAAAACCACGTGAACCTCACCAAAGAGCATCCCGAACTCACCGAAAAGAACATTGTACTATATTACAACCGCAACTCCGAGAAACTTGGCGACAAAAAACTCTACATTATAAAAGAAGACCTTCCCAAAGACCTCAACACCGAGGCAAAAGTTAAAGCCGTATATGCCAAATCGTTCCAGATACTTGCCGAACAGGAAGACCTTGAAAAAATCGTTAAGGCAAACGACTCCAAAGCAGTGTTTGTACACAAAGTTGGTCCTCCAAAGGGAAGTCCAAAGGCTGCACGCTGTTTCAACGTGGTGCTTGGCAACGATGGCTCGGTATACTATTTCGGCTGGCACAAGATCAGCTCCAAAGAACCAGACGGATTTCTCAAGGGCGACTTTAAAAAATTGGGCAAGCAATAAAAAAGTTTTGTTTTTATAAAATTTGCCCTTATATTTGTAAAAAATTAATTTAACGAAAACATATAATGAACGAAGAAGCTCAAATGTACATAGACGAGGCGGAAGAGAATATGAAAGCCGCTGTAGTCCACTTTGAAGGCGAACTTGCCAAAATTCGCGCTGGCAAAGCCTCTCCCGCTATCTTGCAGGGTATTTCGGTAGACTATTACGGCACCCCCACCCCCCTCAACCAAGTGGCAAACGTAGGCACCACCGATGCCCGCACCATTGTAGTGCAACCGTGGGAGAAAACTATGCTGCCCAAAATTGAGAAGGAGATTCTCAAAGCCAACCTTGGATTAACTCCATCTAACAACGGCGAAATTCTCCGCATTGTAATTCCTGCCCTCACAGAAGAACGCCGCAAGGCTCTGGTAAAACAGGTTAGAAGCGAAGCCGAAAACGCACGTGTGGCTGTACGCAACGTCCGCAAAGATACCAACAACTCTCTCAAAGCTCTTGAAAAAGACGGTCTTACAGAAGACGAATCGAAAAAGGGTCAAGAAGAAGTTCAAAAACTCACCGACCGTTTTGTGGCTGATATTGACAAAATTTCGCAGGCAAAAGAGGCCGAGATTATGAAAGTGTAAAATATTTTAAAAAAAAATTAGAAAAAAGCCTGATTATTCAGGCTTTTTTCGTTAATTTGTATTGTCAAATAACCGAAGAACCAGATGTGTTTGTCAGACTATATAAGATGTTTAGCTTTGGCGATGGCGTTGCTGTTGGCTCCTTGCCTTGTTTCGTCTCAGACTTCTAATACATTTCGTAAGTCTTCGTATGTGCATAATTACTGTCTCGACGAAAAAGGCTATATCGTAAAATGTTCTCAGATGTCGGAAGACGCCAACGGATGCATTATGTCGTGCACATCTTCGGGATTGAAAATTTACAACGGACGATTGTGGGAGCGATTCTACAACTCCACCAAATCAGAGCTTATTTCTAGGGTTTATGTTTCTCCACTTCACGACATTTTTGTGGCAGGTCCTGAATGTCTGGGATATTACCATCCTGAAGTTGACGGAAGTTTAAGGTTCTGTCCTGTGGAGGTGCCTTTCAGCAGTCGCAATGTTACCAATATTTTTGGCTGTGATTCTGATAGCGGCAGGGTTGTGTTTATGCTCGATGATGGATTCGCTATTTACAACAAAAATATCATTCAGCGTAGTATGGGAGCTATTGCCACCTCAATATCATACAACGGCGGCATTATCATCCTTTGCAAAAACGGCGACCTATACAGCTATTTCAACGGTGCTTTGCAGATGGTTTGCAACATCAACGGGTTAGGTATCAATACCGACGGTGTTAAAATGTTGGTTTTAGACAACACCCGTTTATTCTTCCTCTGCAAGGGTTATACAGCTTTTGAAACCAATCTTGAAGAGCTGCTTTTGCGCAAAGCCATATCGTCAAAAGACCTTACTCCAATAACACTTCCCACCGACAACTACCCAGATATTAGGGTTAACGATTTGGTATACAACAGTCGTTTGCGCAAACTCGCTATAGCCACCAACAACGGTATCTACGTATATTCTAACCGTTACGAATATCTTCAAAAGATTGATAAGGATATCAACCTGCCCGTCAACGATATTGTGAATGTTTTTTTCGATTCCAAAAACAACCTGTGGGCTTCGTATTCGGGCGGAGTGTCGCGCATTGAGCTTAATGCCCCGTTTGTGTTCTATTCATCAAACCAAGGCGTTTCGAGTGCTGTGCTTTCGTCTTTTGTCAACAGCAAATATTACTACGTCGGCACAGTTTCATCGATTTTTGTGTCGTCGCACGAGGTTTCCGGCAAAAATACTACCTTTTATCCTATTCCTTACAATGTAAGCCAAGGACAAAATTTCTGTTGGGATTTGCTTGGTATAGATGATGTTACATTGGCATGCACCTCCGAGGGATTGTATCAAGTGTTTCCTGATAAGGCTGTACATATAGCCGCCACTGGGCGCTCTTATGGCGCTGCAATTTCTCCCCTTTATCCGGGCAAGCTGTTTGTTACTGGGTTTGAAGGGTTCAAAGTGTGTGACTATTCCATTAAGAATGGCAAGATTAGTGTATCTAATGTATTGAGCTGTGAACAGATTACTCGACCGCTGTTTAAAATTAAAATCGCCGATGATGGTGCCTTTTGGTGCTCTTCGCTTTCCGACGGTATTGTAAGGTTGATTCCTATGGATGATGGATTAACAAAGTTTGATGTTGAATATATCTCCGATAATTATGGACTTATATTTGGTAATCAACTCACTGTGGAGCTGATTGACGATATGGTTTATATCAACGATGGACTCTTTAAGCGTGCGAAACTTGGCGAACACGCCACCGACCCTCTCATTTTCGAGCCCGACACAGCGCTCAACAAGTGTTTCCGTCCCGACGAGCATATTTATCACTTTGGGTATAGCAAACTTACCGACGAATTGTTTGTTTATACTCAGTATTCTGCGTGGCGAATCAACCGTTCCCATCCCGAAATCAATGAGATAATTCATTTTAGATTGCCATTGCAAACGGTCTACAATATCTCAGTCCTTGATTCATTGCTGTTGCTTTCTACCAATTTCGGACTGGTGAAGGGCAATATTACCGACACCACTTCATTTAATCCTGCCAAAGAACCTTTTAATTCTATTATTAATGCAGTATATTTCAAAGGCAACAGAATTTATAGGGGATACCGTTATTTCCAACCTGATGATGCTGAACGAAACTATAACACTTATACTTCAGATTCTTATGATGAGAATTCTACCGATACGGTATGTAATTACGAGTGCGAATATTACGACAATAAGATACGAATTATGTTTTCTTCTTCGGCTTTTGAAAATTTGGAGTCGATGATGTATTGCTATAAGCTCGAAGGTATTGACAATGATTGGAACGAATGGTCACACTCAAATGTCAGGGAGTTTACCAAACTTCCTCCTGGACGCTATGTGTTTAAGGTTAAGGCTCGCAATTGCGAAAATGTGGAATCTACTGTTTCGTCGTTTGCCTTTACAATTGTTCCGCCCTTTTATGCAAGTGTTTGGGCTATAGTGTTTTATATTCTGCTTGTGGCGTTTTTGATTTACTATTTGATTCGCCGTCGCACCGCCAAGTTTAAAAACAAGGCCAACGACCTTTCCGCACTCTTAAAACAGCGCAACAAGCAGCTTGAAGCTCAGAACGAGAAACTCCGTCAGATGTCGTTTGTGGCAACACGTTCCACTAATTCCGTTATTATTATGGATAAAGACGGAAATATCCAATGGACAAATGATTCATTTAAAAATATTTATGGATGCTCTTTTGACGAATTTCTATATATCCACGGACGCAACTATTTTGAATCTTACCTGTCGTCGGATAAGAAAAATCAAGAACTTATTCAACTTGCGCGGCAGTCGAGCCAGAATGTAACTTACGAAACTTGTCACCGCTTTTATAATAATGTCAATTGGGTGCAGGCATCGCTCGATACTGTTTTCGACGATTATGGGAACCTATGCAACTGGATTCTTACCGAAACCGACATCACTATGCTCAAACGTGCTCAGGAAGAGGGTGCTCGTCAGGCTACGCAACTCACTGAGGCGTTTATGCAGCTGCAAGAAAATCAGTTGCAGATAGAGATGCAGAAAGAGCAGTTGTTCTTGAAAAATACCGAGTTGGAAAACGGTTATAAGAAAATCGAAGTTCAGAACAGCGCCATCACCAACAGTCTCCACTATGCTCAACAGATGCAGCACTCTATTCTGCCTTTAGACGAGAGTATAAGCGAATACTTCAACCACTTTATTATATACAAACCAAAGGATTTTGTTTCGGGCGACTTTTATTGGTTTGAGCCTCTTGCCGATGGTTCTATCGTATTTGCCATTGCCGACTGTACAGGTCACGGCGTTCCCGGTGCGTTCATGAGTCTTATCGGTTACAACCTGCTTAACGAAATTATTATCATTCAGGGAATTACTCAACCAAAACAAATCTTCGAAAGTCTCAGCCAGGGACTTATCAACGTATTAAAACAGGAACGAAACCAAAACTACGACGGTATGGAGGTGCGCCTCTGCCGCTTTGTTCCCGAAGACGATTATTATAATGTAACATTCTGCGGTACAGGTTCTTCAATATTCTATTACAACAGCAAGACCGACGAGATGGAGCGTATCAAGGGCGTTCACCGTCATCTGGGACTCACCGACGAGACTGTTGTAAATAACGATTTTGAGGAGCATCAGTTTGTATTCAACCGTGAGGACAAACTCTTTATGATTACCGACGGACTTGTGGATCAAAACAATCCTCAGCGCAAACGCTTTGGTACTGAGCGGTTTATGAAATTTGTTACCGACTACCGTAGTCAGCCGGTTGATATTATCGGACAAAGTCTTAAAACACTTCTCGATGAGTTTATGGCAGGTCAGCCGCAGCGCGACGACATCACCGTGGTAGGTTTAGAAATTAAGCAATAATGGAACTACTCTCTCCCGCCAAGAATATCGAAACTGCTTTTGCTGCAATTAATTGCGGTGCGGATGCGGTGTATATTGGCGCAAACGATTTTTCGGCTCGCAAGGCTGCGGGCAACTCTATTCAGGATATTGAGCAACTAGTAAACTATGCGCATCTCTATAAAGCAAAGATTTATGTAACGCTCAATACAATTCTTTACGACAATGAATTGCCTATTGTAAAGAAAATGATTGGCAATCTCTACAATATCGGTGTTGACGCTCTGATAATTCAAGATTTGGGTATATTGGAGATGGATATTCCGCCGATAGAACTGCACGCAAGCACGCAGATGAACAATTTCGACATCCGCCGTATCAAGTTTTTCGATGATTTGGGCTTTAAACGCATTGTGCTTGCCCGAGAAACTTCTTTGGAACGCATTGCTGAAATCCGCAAGACCATAAACGCTGAAATAGAGTGCTTTATCCACGGTGCGTTGTGCGTTTCGCTAAGCGGACAATGCTATATGAGCGCCTCAATCGGTGGCCGCAGTGCCAACCGTGGCGAATGTGCGCAGGCGTGCCGCTTGAAATACGATTTGCTTAATAGTAGGGGAGAGGTTCTGATAAAAGATTCTTACCTATTGTCGCTCAGGGATTTGAATATGACCGCTCATATCGCTGATATGCTCGCCGCGGGAGTTGATTCTCTAAAAATCGAAGGCAGATTAAAGGATAAATCTTACGTTGCCAATATTACCGCCCATTATAGAAACCTGATTGACAATCTTTTAGACGGTAAAGTAAAAAAGCCGTCGTCGGGACGCTCGGTATTTGATTTCACCCCGTCGCCGCAGAAGGTTTTTAATCGCAAATTCACTGATTATTTTGCAGTTGAGCCAAAAAAAGGTATGGCAAATTTTATTAGTCCCAAATCTTCTGGCGAATATTTGGGCAAGGTTTCGATGATTAGAGGTAACAACTTGAAAATCAATACTGATGAGGTGATTTCCAACGGTGATGGTTTGTGTTGTGTGGTAAATGGCGCAATGTACGGTTTTCGTGTCGAGAAAATCGAGAACGGCGTTATCACAGCCAATTTAAAAGAGAAAATCCCCACAGGCACAGATATTTACCGTAATCTCGACATCAAGTTTCAACAAAAATTAGACAACTCTAAAACACTACGCAAAATATCAGTTAGCCTTACCTTAAAACCTGCCGAAAATGGATTTAAACTCATTGCCAAAGATGAAGATAATATTGAATGTGAGCATTTTACAGAGTTTCAATTGCAGAATGCCGATAATAAAGAAAAGGCATTGCAGAATATAGAGAATTCCTTAAAGAAATGTGGTGAACGTTTTGAATGT
>JAGCYI010000196.1 GCA_017960885.1 Bacteroidales bacterium | reverse complement strand
GTTGCCGCCGTACTGTTCAAACGCTTTCTTATCGTTTACAAGGCAAAGGGCGTATACATCCTTCAAGTCACCAAACGACATTCCTTTTTCCAGCTGCTTGGTATATACCGACGCGACGTTGAACAATGTGCGGACAAAAAATTCGGTGTTCCATACCGACTGCATCTCCACGATGAAGCTTCGGTCGAGGTTGTCGGTGCAGTAGACATCCACTATGGAGTATTTCTTGCCCGGATTGTCGGGGATGTTTTCGTTAGGCATATACTCTACCGACTTAATCTCCATACCGTCGGGCAAGGGCAACACCGCGTTCAAAAGGCTCATAACCAAATGTTTGTGCTGTCCGAATATTTTCTTGAAGGTCAAATCCGCCTTCGGGTCAAGATACTTGGGCATATTGCATATGATTTTAGTTATCAAACGCAAAGATAGAAAAAGTTTTTTACTTTGCAAAAAAAATACCACCCACAAAAAAAGCAGTCTGACATATCATCAAACTGCTTTCTTATTGTACCCGGGACAGGAGTCGAACCTGCAAACCTCGCGGCACTAGAACCTGAAACTAGCGCGTCTACCAATTTCGCCACCCGGGCGGCTGATTATTAAAAAAATTTGCTTTTGCGGTTGCAAAATTAAAAACAAATTTTTATATTTGGAAACAAATTTGGCAAAAAAAATGAATAATTTTTTATCCGTTAAATATCAGTTACTTAGTAGCAGCGAAAAGAGCGTTTTAACCACCATTTCGGTGCTGCCTGTGTCGTGGTATAGCGTTACCGATTTGTTTGTATTTTTGGATATTAACATCGGTAGCGACGAAGGGGTAAAGTTTTTCGACAATCTGCACACACTTGCCCGAAAGGGGTGGCTCAATTTTACCAAAGGCTGTTACAAAATTTCGGATTCGTCAAAAAATTATTTAAAGTCGCTAAAAATCAACGAACAACATTATCTTCGCACACTTATCGAAAAAGTTTCGGGATATTTTGCCAAAGCTGACATCACAAAACGTCGCAAGGAATACGAACATATTGCAGCCAACATTCTTGAAAAAATCAAGTCGCCATCTAAAAAACTCGCCCTTCTAGCCAAAAATTTTTCAAAGTATTGCCTCGGCATCAAACAAAAGTGTTTGGCGTTGAAATACAGTGATATGGCTATTAATCTTCAGGTGCAGGTCGACGCCCACGACGAGGATTTGTGCAGCATTTTTGCCGAAAAAGCCGCCGTGCTAAACTCTGCCGGCAAATATGGCGAGGCAATTGAGACAGGTCTTAAATGCCTGGATTTCTGCGTTATGCACAAACGGCAAAACAAGACCAAGACCTACGCTTTGGAACTCTGCTACGGCGTGATGTCGTCGGCGTTTGAGCGTCTCAACGACTACAAAAAATCGCTTCTCTATGCACTCAAAGCCATTGAAACAGGTCGCCGAAACCGCAACTTCGGCGTTTACGAGCAAGCCATGAGCCTTTACAACGCTGCAGTGTCGTACTACAAAGACGGTGAGTTTGCCCGTGCCCGTTTCTACATTATAAAGGCGTATGCCGAATACTGCAACGAAAACGGAGGTCACCGTCCGGGATGGTTTTCAAAATGGAACATCCGCCGTATCCTTTACTCCGTAAGATATAGAATCAACTATCTGATTTCAAGAGTGTTTGGATAGTTATTCCACTGTCAAGCGATTGTCTTTCATCCTCTCCACGTACTGCTGAATTATCGCCTTCATTTGAGTCTCCATAAAGGGAACTTGTGGGAAGTCGTCTTTGCGGTCTATGAGGTTGTTTTTTAGGGTGATGTCTTTCTTGTAATCAAAAATACCAAACAGCTTGTCGGCTTTGTACTGAATCATCAGCGTATCGAGATAATACTGCGATGTGCCGTTGAGGTCGTTGAAAACATAGTTGACATAGCCGGTAGAATCACTTTTAAAAATGTCTTTTCCAAAGGTGAAGAACGGCTTATTGTAGTTGATAAGGCTTAAAAGGGAGGGAGTTATGTCCATCTGCTGCATAATGCGGGTAGAATCCATACGAGCGGGCAATGAACCGTCGGGCGTGAAGAAGAAAATCGGAATCAAAAATCTTCCACATTCGCCTTGGTATTCGTCTAACGCAGTGGGACCCGTATGGTCGGCTGTGAAAACAAAGATGGTGTTTTTGTACCAATCGTAATCCTTGATGCGTTCAAAATATTGTTTGAGCGAATAATCGGCATATTCCACCGCCTTGTGCATAGGTATCAAGCCCTCTTTGAAACGTTCTTTGTATTGGTCGGGAACGGTGTAGGGGTTGTGGCTCGACGCTGAGAATATCGTCAGGAAAAACGGCTTTCCTTCGTTGGCAATGCGGTTGCAATTGTCGGCAAAGTATTGAAAATAAGGTTCGTCCCAAATAGCCCAAGTGCCGTCGAAATCGTCGTCGTTGTTGTATTCGGTCATACCGAAATAGTCTTGAAAGCCGATAGCGTTAGAAAAACCCTTGAAACCGAGCGTGGTGTTGGGTGCTCCGTGGAAAAACGCCGTGTAATAGCCTTCGTTTTTGAGCATTTCGGGCAATCCCTGCAAAGTGTTGTTTGCGTAAAAATAGTAGCAGTAAGGCTCTTTGTAGCGCGGAATACCTGCCAAAACGCCGGGCATACAGTCAACAGAGCGGATACCGTTGGCAAACGAATATTCAAAGGCGTAACTCTGCTGAATAAGCGAATCCAAAAACGGCGTATATCCTTTAAAATTAGGAATATCCTTATTGAAAAGTCCTGTATATTCGCGGCTGAAACTCTCCATAAGTATCAGCACAATGTTGCGTTTATCGATTACATTGTTGCTGTCGGGAACAATTTTGGGCATAAAGAGCGAGTCTAATTGTTCGCTTGCATAAAAGTTGGGATTTTTGTAACCGCTTTTGTGAATGGTGGTTATGAGGGTAAACGGAGTATTTAGCACAATTGCCGTGTGCGACGGTTTTTTGCAGTAAATATCTGCCACATCCATTCGGATAGGGTGCATTTTGAGTCCGAAACCACCACGGGCGCCACAAACGCCAAGGTAAATGGCAAGGCACATTATCAAAAAGTTGGTGATATAAAACGCCTTACCGCTGAGAAAGAAGTGTGTGGTTTCGCCTTTTTTGAGTGGATTGAAATAGAGCAGGCAAAGTGCCACCACCGAACCTATGCCAAACAACCAAACACCCCAATATTCTGTAATTGAGTGCATTAATATAGTTCCGATATTGGTTTCGTTGCCAAATTCCGAGAAGAAAGTCGACGTTGTGCGGCGTCCTCCAAATTCGTAGTAAACCACATCGGCGGCGTTGGCAAGTATAAACGGTATATTTACCGCAAGAAAAACGATTTTTACAATTTTTTGATAGCCTGCAGTGCCGCGTTTTTTTATGGGCAAGGTTTGCAACAGAATGCAAATCAAGTTGATATAGCACAGTGCACTGAGGTCGAAACGTGTGCCGCCAATACACATAGTGGTAAGTTCGGCAGAATCCACATCGGCAAACGCGCTCTTGTACATAAGGTAGAAAAAAAATCGCGCTGCCATGTACAGCACCATTGCAATAAGCATATTCACCGCCATAATTACGACGGGCTGCTGTTTGAAGTTTCTAATAAAGTCGCGCATACTAAAAATCAAAATAATCGTCGTCTTCTTCCTCAACTTTCTTTTCTAAAATGCCAGCTGCGAGGTTGTCGCCGGCTTGAATAATGGTGCAAAGTGGGCAAATCTCGCGCGAAGTGTTAAGGCATTTGCGCAGTTCGGTACTTTGGAAAGGCAAATCCCATGCGGTCATGTGCCAACGTATTGCCATAATCTCGTAGTCGCTCATAGCGAGTCCGCAGCGAAGGAGCATTATCACTGATTTTTCGCCGTGTCCGAGGGGGAAATTGCTGTAATCGAGGTTGTACCCGGTGTAATATTCGGGTTTGCCGTCTTTGCCTTTGCGACGGCGGGTGGCTTTTTTGTAAATATCTGATTTGCAAACATCGTGAAGCAATGCTGCAATTATAATGCTATCGTCGGGACACTCTTCTTTGAGTTCGGGGCGGAACTCTGACATCATATCGCGCACTTTGAGCGAGCAGTAATAAACATTGAGAGAGTGCTCTAAAAGACCTCCGTCGTCGTTTAAATGGTGTCGCGCAGAGGCGGGAGCTTCAAAAAATCCTAAATTATCTAGTTCTTCAATCACCTCGTCGATGCCCTCTCGCTCGGTAGATTTTAGAAGATTTATAAATTCGGTACGTTTTAAATCGTTTTTCATCTATTTTATTGTTTTAATATATTCAAATCGATAAGGTCTTGGCGGGTAACCGCAGGTGGCATTTCGTTGTTGATCAGTTTGTTAATCACCAATTTGCCGCAGTGCAAGGCGTCGCATTGAGTTTCAAAATGGTGAAATCCCTCCACAACCGGAATATAGCGCTGCAAAATTAATCTTTTTTCGTCAACAAATACAGCATAACCCCAGCCGCTGTCTATTTGCATAGTTTCTACCCTAAAATGTATTCCTGATTTTTCGATGGTGTCCCATGCTGTGCAATCCTCAGGTGGTGCGGAGTTGATACACGATACTGCAGCGAGTGTCAATGCTATAGTTATCAATGCGGATATCGTTGTTATCTTCATAGTGGTTAGAATATTTTGCTCAGCAGGTAAGAGCGGTTTGTGGTCCATTGCGAAATTGGGATAACGAAGCTTGTGCTTACATAGAACATAGTGCCAGGTTGGGCAGCGTTAGGTGTTATCGTTTGTTTGTTGTTGGTGTGACCGATGGTTAAAGTATAGTCTTTGTTGAGGAAGCTTTGCGGCATTACCGAAAAACGCATGTTGAACAGCTTGTAGTTGAAACCTACGAACACGGGGGTGGAAAATGCGTTGTAGCAATCCTTGTCTTGTTTGTGCTTAACCTTTTCGGGCTTGTCTTTGAGCTTTTGGATAGTGGTGAGACCGAGGTTGAGATTGAACTGACCGCCAACATAGAAGTATCCCTGGTTGTTGTAAATCTGGTGTCCGAATTTAAATAAGACTGGGAAGCAGACGCACGCCATACGGTTGGTTTCTTTAAGTTCTATCGCCTTGTCGGCAGAGGAGTAACGGGCTGAAGCCGCTAACGAAGTGTAGTTGACTCCGAACACCAATCCCATCTTGTCGTTGTTGAAGTCGTGGTGAAACTGTAGTCCGACAGTGTATCCAGGGGTGTATTCCACATTTTTGATAGGATATACCGGAATGCTGCCCTGGTCGGTTTTTACCACAAGGTTTTGTAATGTGTCGGGAGCTCCGGCAAAGTTGTGATGCATGCCAATTTCGAGTGCGAAATAGTTGAATTCCCATCGCACTTGGGCTTGGACTGCTGTGCAGAGGCTTGTTAATAAGGTAATAATAAGTGCTAATTTTTTCATAGTCAGATTAGTTAAGGTCTGTATTCCCAAAGGAAGTTTTCGTATTTAGAGTCAGAATCTTCGCCGGTGTAGCCTCCGCCTAAGTAGCAACGGTCGTTGCCCGAAATGCCGAAACTGTGCGACACATTTTTATAAGGGAAAGATTCGCATCTCAGCCAGTCGTTGTTAGCCTGGTCGTAGCGGTAGAAATCGGAGTAGAGCCTGTCGTTGTTTTCGCCAGTGCCGTAGTAACCGTATCCAGCCACAGCCATTGATGCGCCAAAAGCGCGGGCGTCGCCAGGAAACGCCTGTTTCTTTTCCCACATAAAATAATAAGGTGCGTCGTCTTTCTGAGTTCCCTCTTTTAATATGCAATGGATGAGGTCGGTGTGATATTTGCCGTCGTTGTCTTTTCCGCCCACGATATAAGCATTGTCGCCGATGATAAACGAAGACGCGCCCGTGAGTTCGCCATATGCAAATGGCTGTGTCATAGTGTAGAAATATCCGCGTTTAAGATTCGGCATATTGTTGTTGTCACGTTCCATGATAAATACGTAGAAATCGTTGTGACAAGCTCCGCTGGCGTTTTCTCCTAATCCAAGGAAGCCCAGCTCTCCGAGTGCGAACGACACAGCACCTGTGCGCTCGTTGCCTGTAAAGGGGTCGCCTTGACGGTCTTTATAGTTGCTGCGGACCTCTTCCCAGCGGTCTTTTTTCGTGAGGTCTAATACGTAGAAGTCTTTTTCGTAGCTTGTTTTGCCTTCGGGGTCGGAACAGCCCAGACCCACATAGAGACAGAGGACTGGCACGTTTTGAATGTAGTCGGTGTAGTTGAGCACAAACGCCGACACTCCCCAGCGTGCTCTGCCTTTGAACTGTGGCAAAGTAGTTATCTTTTTGGTTTTGGAGCTGAACATATATACGTCGCTGAAGCATTGACCAGCGTTGCGTCCCATGCCGAAGTAAGTGATAGTGTCGCCGTCAACCACAGTGGTAACCGAAAAGCCGTCGGCACGCACATTGTCGGAGATGCGCGATTTTGGCTCGGTGCAAGCAAACCATTCGTCGTGGGGCTGCGAAGTGGTGAACCGTGTGATGTTGGGGTTGTAACCCACTGTGCCGCTTTTGGTTATGATAAAAGAGCGGATATAGTAGTCGGTTTCATAGTTTAGCCCGTTGAGTATCGATTCAAAATCGCTGCTTTGTTGGCTGTTGTAGTCGAAAATAGTGCAATTGGTTGAATCGCTGTTGATAATAGGTTGGTTGCTGTTGGCAGCCCAACAATGACCGTATTTGACAATTTCATCAGGGTCGGTGTATTCAAAATACCCATTGACAGTGGCACCACGGTCGTAAACAGATTTTACGGTGTCGCTAAAGCCCGCGCTTTCGAGTATGGAACCCGCAGGCGTGATAAAAGAATTTTTGAAGAACACCCTGTATTGAGAATAGAGGTTGTCGTCGGCAGTACAAGCGCACATAAGCATTGCAGAGGCCGAAAAAAGCGTTAATAGAGTTTTCATGTACGTTATTTCAGGTGTGAAAATTTTCGCCAAAAATATAGCTTTTTTGTGAAATATAAAAAAAAACAGCGCAAAAATATTAATTTCTGCGCCGTTTTCCGCTCTCCAACGTGGACTTGAACCACGGACCCTCTGATTAACAGTCAGATGCTCTAACCAACTGAGCTATTGGAGAATTATTCAAATACTTTAATAATCTATGACAATAACATCTAATTCGCTCTCCAACGTGGACTTGAACCACGGACCCTCTGATTAACAGTCAGATGCTCTAACCAACTGAGCTATTGGAGAATGGTTTTGTTTAATCTTTACTCTTAAAATTATGTCAAATTTCGTTTCTCAATTGCGGTGCAAAGGTAGGCGTTATTTTGTAATAAAAAAATTTTTTTGCAAAAAAAAACTTATTTTTTTGTATTTGATTATGTATCCGATTATTATTGTTTATTCCACAGTTATTTTTGAGTTGTCGCCTATCACTTGCACCAGTCGCACGGGTATGCCGGTAGAGATAGAGTAGCCTTCGGTGCCGCTTTCGTTGGTTAAAATGTTGTAACTCATTACCACTGCTCTGTTTTGAGACTTGTCGAACGTAAGTGACTGATATGCGAATTCCAGGCTGAAATATGTATTGATTTTAATTCCTGTTGGCAAGAAAAGGGCACCAGCCGATTCCATTAATGCCCATTCGTCGATAGTGAAGCTGTTTGGAATATCTTTTCTATACTTTACTTGGTATTGAGTTTTAAAAGACAGCCCTTCCGGGGTAACCCAGTCGTCGGGCAATACTACCAATCCGTAGACGTTGTTCACAACGGCTCCAAATCTTTTTTGCATTGCGTCGTAACGCTGGTTCAATAGGTATATCCATTCAGACTCGGTGAGAGTTGTCCAATCCGATCCATAAGCGCACGAGCCACTCAAATTGTTGTTGGCATCCAAAGCCATGTTGTTGTTTTCTACGTTGACAGTATTGCATGGGTTGCCTCCTTCGAGATACGCTCCGAACTGAAAAACGTTTGTCCACTTGTCTTCTCCCATCCAATTGGCGTAGTTGTCGCCCAAATCATCGCCTGAATAAAAACATTGGTGGTATTGCTGTGGAGCAAAACACCATTCTCCGTCCATTGGGCGGTATTCTAAGTTGCCCTTGCTGAAAAACACAAATTTGTTTTCGCCTACAGAAAACAGTGCTGGGAGGCAGCCGTCGGGCACTTCGGCTCCTATGTGATAAAAGCTCTTTTTGGCGCCGTCTGCATTAACGTCGAGTCCCAAACCTTCGATTTCTATATTCGTGCCCGAGGGAACAGCATAAAAATAGTTGCCCTTTACCACCTCGTTGTAAAATGCCATTCCGTATTTCATAGCCACCTTTGCGCCGAACAAGGTAACATCCACAAACACTGTGCTTTGTACAAGGTTTATGGATGTAGCGTCGGCATTGTAGGTGAAGTTTTCGCACGCCCAATAACTATATTGGTCTAATCCTTGGGCAAGTGAGGCTACTTTTTGGACGTCGACAAATGGCTTACCATTGTTGTAGTTGGTCCCGTTTTTCAATACAGCGGTGAGTTTGGTAGAACCGGCGGTGAGTTCCTCACCTTTTTTTATCTTTACTTCGCCAGAATAAATAAACTTTGTTTTGCCTATGAAACTTGTGGCTTTGATTATTAATGGTTCGTAAAGTATCTGTGGATTTGAAATTTCCACCACGTCGCCACTAGCAAACGATTGTTTTAAGTCCACACCGTTCACACTGCCGTTCATAGGTGTAATGCCTATGGTTATTGAGAATGGAATAGTTTGATAATCCACATTGTCAACGGGTGTGTCGGGTATGGTGTTATCTTTGTTGCACGATGTGGCAGTAATAACCAAAACCAAAAGCAGGTATAATATATTACGAATGGATGTCATAATGAAAAATGTGCACAGACTTGATTTATTCTACATGTATTATAGTGTTTGCACCTTGTTTTTGTACCAATCGGATGGGATTTCCAAATGTAAGAGTAAATTGGCTGTCATATATTCTGCAATCGTCGCTTTTAATTTCAAAAAACATAGCAAAAGCACTGTATGTGCCGTCCTCTTGATCTATGGTAAATGTTCTTGATTGATACACAGTCATGAATGACATAACCATGCCCATCGATGAATAAAGTTGTCCGGCATAAGGTAGGAACACGGCACCGGCCGATTCCATTTTTGCCCATTCGTCTTTGGTATACTGGTTGGGAACATCTGTTTCATCGTCAACTGAGTAAACTGCCTCAAACGACACCCCTTTTGGTGAAGTCCAGTCGTCGGGCAGAATAACGCAACCTTGAACTCCGTCTACAATTGCGCCGCCTCTCTTTTGCTCTGCATCGGTACGTTTTTCCATTATATACGACCACTCGTCAACGGAGGGAACCATCCATTCTTCACCGTATGCGCAGGGGGTGTTCAACTCAAGGTTTTTGTCAACAGTTACAGTATAGTTGTCGGAGCTTATTTTTGTAGGGTCGGCACCTACGATCCATTGTCCAGGCAAAAAGAGGTCGGTATACTTGCCGTCATCTGACCATTTTTCATAATCATCTCCAACTTCGTCAAAATTTTCGAAGCAGTGGTGGTATTGCTGAGGAGCAAGTCGCCATTCTCCTTTTTTGATACCGTATTGCAAATTGCCCGTGCTGAAGTATACGTATTGGTTCTCGCCTATAGAGAACAGTTTAGGAAGGCAGCCATTGGGTGCTTCGGAGTGGAATTTGTAAAAAATCTTATTTTCGTCGTTTAAGTTCTTTTCGAATTTTAGATCTGCCATTTCTATTTTGGTGCCTGCCGGAACAGCGAAAAACTTATCGCCCTTGATCAGCTCGTTGTTGAAAGCGTTTCCGTTTTTGAAAGTTACCTGTACGCCGAACAAATTGATTTCAACAAACAAAGTGCTCTGAACAAGGCTGATGGTGGTGGATTCGGAGTTGAAGTCGAAATTTTCGCACGACCAGTAGCTGTATTTGTCCACTTCGTCGGTTAGCGATGATATTTTTTTAACGTCGGCAAAGGGTTTGCCGCTGTTGTATTGGCTGCCGTTTTTGAGCACGGCGGTAAGTGTGATGTTTGATGAGGGAGAAATCTCTTTTTTAATCTTAAGTTCGCCAGAAAAAGTAGCCTTGGTTTTGCCAACAAATTTGTCGGTTTTTAAAACCAATGGCTCGTAAAGTATTTGAGAGTTGGAGATTTCAATGTCGTCGCCATTGGCAAATGTTGTTTTTAGCTTCACGCCCTGTAGGTCGCATTCCATAGGGGAGAGGTTGATGGTAAACGAGTAGGGTACGGTTTGAAATTCTTTCCCATCGTCAATGGGCTGGTCGTCGGGTTTTGGGTCGTCATCGTTTTTGCATGATGTGGCTATCATCATAACAGCCAAAATTGTACACATGAATCTTAGCGAAGTTTTCATAATGTGAACGTTTATTAGTTATTAATTTGAAGTTTGTGTAAGTCGTTTAAATGATAAATAAACAATTTGCCTTTCTCTATATAAGAGAAACCATTGTATTCGCCAGACTTAGTTTCATAGTTAGAGTGTCTTACGGCATATACGTCAAATTCGCCGTTTTTGTTCGGATAAATGTAAAGAGGTTGAAAATCGCAGCCGTCGTAATCGCATGAAATTGTTTCTAAAATAGAGCCGTTGTTGTCGTTGATCATAAAAATAACACCATATCCTTCGTCTTTCTTAATGTCTTTTGATATAGCGCCAGTGGCTATCAGATTGCCGTTGTAAATTGTAAAATTGTTGAATAGCGAAAGAGCTTCTAATTGGGTAGAGTATAATTGCCTGCCAGATAAATCCATCTTTGTGATTTCCCATTTGTATTTTCCTGTGTCGGTTTTGTTGGGGTCAACAGTCTCACTGTCGAAAGACACTACATATATATTGCCGTCGACATATCTCACGTTGGTAATGATATGGTCTACAGAACCGCTGTTGACATACGTTCCGTTGGTTTTGAATATGCAGTAGTCGCCGCTGAAAACGTCGTAGAGAAAAATGTTGTCGTCGAAAGCACAGGCACCGTCGCCGCTGAAATCTTTGCCCATCACGTAGGTGAAATTGTTTTCAAGAATCTGCATAATAAGGCATTCCTCGCTTTGACCTTCAATTATATCCCGTTTAAGGCAAGCAATTCCTCCGTTGTCGAGCAAAACTAATGGTTCGTAATCGGTTATGCTATGGTAAACCTTCTTTCCCTCGGAGTTTAGTTTATGCACTTCGTAGCAATCTCCGTTGTCGCCAAAATAGTACTGGTATAAAAGTATTTCGTTGGAAGAGTTGATGCATATTCCGCTTAGATTGTTCATAGTGAGAACGGTGTCGGACAATGTATAAGACCCGTCGCGATGCACTTGTGCAACAGCTACGCTTCCAATGTCGTCGATGTCAACAGGAATTGCCACTGAGCCATTTCCAATAGGTTCGAAAAGATATGTGCTGCGGATGTTGATATTCACAGGCTTGATAGGCTCTTGCTCCGGTGGTAAATATACAGTCTGCTCACAGGCGTTGAGCAATATGGCTGCGGTGGATGCCAATATGTATTTTGCAAGTTTCATAGTATAAAATATTAAAGGTTAGTGGCCGTAGTTGTATTTTGCGATAGTCTTGTAGTGCAGGTTGATCTTAACGCCTCCTCTTGACCAAAAATCCATCATCCTATATGTGTCGGGAATGTGGAGATGCTGGAAAAACAGGTCGAAGTTGTCGTATTTCTTGCTTGGATTGTTGAATGATTTTAAGTCTAGCCCCATTCCCAGGTCGGCGAAAAATGTGATTCGGCGATGTATGTAGCTGAGCCTGACTCCAGTGAGTATGGAGTAGTTGATTCTGTTTTTGGAGTCGGTGTCGACATATTTGTTAGGCCGGTCGGCGTAAACGCCAATTGCCTCGGTTTGAGCCGAATATTTTGATTGGATAATGTATTTTAGCTGCGCACCAACGTATATCGACGGAACAAAAACCTCGTGCTGACGGTAAAGACTGGCCTCAATGCACAACGGCAGCGAAATTACCTGGCAAGTTTCTTTGTAGCGGAAAACGGCGATGTCGGTGCGGTTGATGCTGCGCTCTATGTTATAAGAGGCGAATGTGGGCGCAACAAATACGGTTAATATTTTAAACGGACGGTATTCGAATCCGATTTGCAGAGTAAGGGAAGTGATGTCGTATTCGGGTTCGCGCGACAAGGTGTCGACAATGGTTCTGACGGTATCCAACACAGGAATGCCATACATCATACCCATAGATGCCCACAACGAAAACTGAGGCATGGTGTAGTAGTTTTCTAACACTTCGCGGAATGGCACAGGGTCGTTGTCGCCGACAGAATAGAAAGGATCTTTTTGTAAAAACAGCTGTGCGGCGCTATCTGCCTCGCGGTGGTATTCCAGGGCTTTGAACGATGCAATGTTGTATTTTAATCTGAGAAGGTTTTGCGACTTGGTGAGATGGCTGTTGTTCATGTCGCGAGCAAGAAGGAGGGCTCTGCCGTATTTGCCTGTGGAGTAGAGAGTCTGCAATGTGTTGAGCTGCTCGGTAACGGTGTCGACCTCTTCGTACAACTGACGTGAGGAGGTGTCGTTTTTGGCGTCGTTGGATGCTGCATTAGAAAACAGTTGCAAGTTCGACAAAGTGTCGTTCTGGGCATAGGCGTTTGTTATAAAAACAACCGCTATCACCATAGTTGTTAATATCTTAACCAAATATCCTTTCATCGTTGTAAAGTATTTATTTAATGCAATAACCGCCAATAAGAATGTCATCCATCTGATTGTTGCCCTTGCGCCATTGGTCAAAAGCGTCGTTAAGCATTTCAGCCTGTTGTGCAGCCACTTTGGTAATGGCGTTGATTTCGCACAGGAGTTTTCGCAGACGTCCTGGTGTAAACTTGTGATTGTCAGGGTCTAACTGATCGGTATATCCATCAGAGAACATATACACATAGTCGCCATGCTGAATTTCCACATCGCGGTTTTCAAAATTCAAAAGACGAGGATACGAACCAATAGGATTGTGAATAGGTTTGTATTCGGTAAGTTGCGAACCCCGCACGTGGTACATTCCATTGTTTGCTCCAGCAAACTGCATTTTCATTGTGGCAAGGTTGAGCACGCATAGGGCTATGTCCATACCGTCTTTTTGCACAATATGCTCGTCGTCTTGCTTTAAGGTGCTGATAACCTTCTGCCTAAGCTCTTCGAGAATTTGCGCGGGGTGAGTGTCGGGTGTGAAATTTACGCAGATATCGTTGAGAAAAGCCACTCCGAGCATACTCATAAATCCGCCCGGCACACCGTGACCAGTGCAGTCGGCCACGGAGAAAATCACAGTGTCGCCAAT
This sequence comes from Bacteroidales bacterium, assembly GCA_017960885.1. GTDB lineage: Bacteria > Bacteroidota > Bacteroidia > Bacteroidales > UBA3824 > UBA3824. Next base: position 6,041 of record JAGCYI010000196.1, on the reverse strand, counting down.
GCGCTTCATCCAATAAAAGTCGCCCGAGACAATATCCCTAGGCCGCCAGAGCAGAAACACATCTTGAAACGATTCTTTAAGAATTTCGTCGGAAGGGAGAGCTGCGTTTTGAATAAGTTTAGCGTAGCGTATTGATGAAGTTACGGCACGGTGCTGTGATTCTATTTCGCTTTTGAGTGTCTGTATGTGCTGGCGTTCTTTTTCGATGTTGACGCTCATGTCCCAAAGCTGATGGTTTCGGTCGGCGAGTTCCATCTGCTGAGCCTCAAGCTCTTTTTGCTGTGCGGCAAGACGCTCTACATCAACAATTTTAGAAGCGTCAACGGGTTCGTACAGAGGTTTTTGGGTAGAAGATTGTTTTTTGAGGTTGTTGTATAGTGTGGAGATTCGGCGGTTTTCGTTTTGAGCTATGTTGAGAAGGGTGGAGTAGTGGTTGTCGATACGGCGTGTGGCTCTAATTAGGTACTTGTTGTTTTTAAAAATGACAACAACAAGTGCCACAGCTAAAATTGCCGCTATAGCGATAAAAACTATTTCTGTAATTGTAAACTCCATATTCTCAACTAATTAATGCCGTTATCGTTCTGAAAATTCTCTACCCATAATCAGGTTCCACTCGTTGTCGGAAAGGTCAGCCAGGTTCATAGCCGCCAGGGCGTTAGAGTATGTTTGGGGATTAGTGTCCCAAAATCTGAGACGGTTGTCGTCGGTGAGAGCGAATAATACGCCGTTGTTGTTGAATCCCATGCACTTAACCTTTTTGTTGCCAAGGCTGTGTTCCTCTATTACAAGTGGTTTTTGATTAAAATCGTTAGTGTTAATAAGCGAAATACGTTTGTCGGCAGACGAAAGGGCAAGAATACCCGATTTTGGGTCGTAAATCAGGTTTTCGAGTTTAGAGTGTCCGCCCACCATCCTTAACCCTTTGGTGTCGAAATTGAGGTTTACAAACTGTATGTCGCCATCGCTGTAGCAAACAGCAAGAAGGTTTTTGTCGGGAATGGCTGCCATTTTGAATGCGTGAAGCGGCGCGGTGCTGTTGAGAACGGTTTTCACGTTGTTGTCAGCAGGATTCCACTTAGCAAGGCTTCCATCGTGAAAGAGCACATAAATGCAGTTGTCGTTGTGGTAATATACGTCGGTGATGTTAACGCTAAACATCTTTTCGTGCAAAGGAGCACCTCCGTCGGTAGGCATCACCACCACCTTGCCGTTGATGTAAGCCACAGCGCATTTCTGGTTGTCGGGCGACGGCGATGCAAACTGTATGTAGTCGTTTGCTGAGGGTAGGGGAGTGCGTTTTTTTGTTTTCAGGTCAAGAAAATATGCCTTGCGGTCTTTGGTAGAGTAAACTATCTTAGACGGAGATAAAAACGAAGCCGATTCCACAGGCACTCGGGTGTTGTTGTTGCCGGAATTTTCGATAGGTTCCGCCTTGCCGTTGCCGGTAATTTTGTATTTGGCAAATTCGGCGTCGGACGAGAATGTGACGATGTGCCCCGATTTGTCGATAGTGAAAGCCTTGAACGGTCCGCCAGGAATGTTAAGCGGCTTGATAATGTTGTTCTGCTCCATTGCAAACAGCATAGCGTCGTAGAGGTCGGCGTTGATTTGAGTGCTGCCGCCCTTGAGGTTCATATCGCAAGCGGTTTTGGCAAGACGCATGTTGAGAGTCTTGTCTTCGTATTGGTTTTTGGCTTTCATAGCCAGCGTATTGCAAAGAGCCACATAATAAAGGTGTGCGGCATTGTCGTTAGCCTCTTTTGTAAGATCCATTTGGTGGAGTGCCTTGCGGCGTTCGCGCTCGGCGGTGTCGCGCTGGTTTTCAGCAATTATAGAACTGTTTTCGGCGTTGAGACGTTCGCGCTCGGCAATCTTTTGAGCTTCCTCGGCAATACGTCGTGCCCGGTCGGATTCTAATTTGGCTGCTCTTGCACGCTGGTACATTATCTGCACCGAATCACGCTGCTGGTTGGCGGTCTGCTGGGCTTCCAAGGCAATCTGCCGTTGGTTGTCGGCAATCTGGCGTTGTTCGTCGGCGAGTTCTGCGTTTTTTTGTGCAATTTCTGTCTGTTGCTCTGCATTTTTTTTCTCGTCCATAGCCCAAAACGAGAAGAGTGCAAGTCCCAAAATAAAAATCAACAAACCGCAAATTGTGATAGCGATAATTCTTTTGCGCGATTTTTCTTTTGCCACTATAGCCTTGTGGCTCTGCTCCATAAATGTTTCGAGCTTTTCCATACGGCTGGTGGCAGTGCGGAGCTTGTCGATTTCGCTTCGTTGCGAGGTGTCGTGCTTGAGAATCCAATATTTGTTTGGACGGCATTTGTTGTACCACTGGCTGAAGACAGCGTAGTTTCCGGAGGGGAGAAGGAACTCGGGTGTGCGTCCGTTGTTGAGCCAACGTTGTACCGAAGTGTTGAACTCGTTGTATTCGTTGAGGTTGGCTTGTTCTTCGGCATCCCATTGCGAAAGGAGTTTCCAGTTACGAATCAGAGCCTCGTGGGTAACGTCTAAGACGGTGTCGCCGCTGAGATACTCAGTTTCGAGCACACCTTTTACCACAAAGGGGCGCAGAAGGGTGTTGCCTTCGTTTCTAAAAATGTTTAAAACTCCGCACACAGTTGCCTCCGAGATATGTGGCTTGTTGATAATTCCAGTGATTTCGTGCAGCGTGCAGCGGTTTCGCACAAGTCGGTTGTTGTCTATCTTGGTGAGGCTCTTGAATGCGGTTTCGATAATCATCTTGCTTTCGTCGGCGGTGATGTTTTTTTCAGCCCAGTTGGTATTTTGCAGGAAATTGTGGTAAGCCGATTCGTAGAGGGTGCCTGCGTGGGTGTTGAGCACGTTGTCGAGGTCTGGCTTTGCAAAATACTTGCGCTCGTATTCTGGCAAGGTGGCGTACCAGGCATCAAACTCTTTTTGCTCGTTGTCGGAGAGCACGTCTTTTGATATTCCGGCGATCTTGGCAAGGTGTATGAGGTCTAACTGCTGTTTTCCGTTGTCAGCCATTCTCCAAAGCAAGTTGAGGGCGTGCTGCAATACGGGCAGCTGGTCGAATCCAGTGGTTAAATTGTTGATAATAACCTCGGTAAGGCGCGACGACACACTTCCTCCGGCGAGTATTGCGGGCTCTTCTATCACCTGGCTGATCTCCTCGCGCTTGAGCTGGGGAACAAAAAACTGGCTGTATGCAATAAACTCAGGAAGGTGTTTGAACACAGTGCACTGACTGATAAAGTCGCTTCGCATAGTAAATATCACATATACAGGCAGTTTCTCGGTGATGGAGATTCTTATTGTCTCTAACAGAAGGTTGAGCGCGGTGTATGATTCGTCGCTGGGTTTGCCATGGTTGAAGTTTTCAGAGTATGTGAAAAACTCCTCAAACTGGTCGGCAATGATTAAAAGGTTCTTACCTCGGTTAGCAGCGTCGGGTTGGTCGGTGATGTAGTAGCCCGAACTTTTGTAGAGGTCGATAAGCGATGAGAAACCGAGTTCAAATTCGTCGGCAAAATGGTTGTACTCAATGTCGAACTCTTCGGCAACGGCCTTTGTGAGCGATTCCAACGGGTTTCTTTGGGGTTTGAAGTCCACAATCAGCCAACTGTTGAAAAGCGATTTGAAGAATCCCGCCCTGATGTATGGAATAACTCCGGCATATACCATCGACGATTTTCCATCGCCCGAAGCACCGGTAATGAATGCCATCTTGTTGGTTTCCAACAACTTTGCTATCTGTCGGATATGCAAGTCGCGTCCCTTGAAAAAGATGCTCTCTTCTTCAGTAAACGGACGTAGACCTGGATATGGACAGACAGTAGGTTTCATTATTTTCGTTTTTCTATTGTTTTGTCAAAAAATATTTTGATGTCTAATGGTATCAGGCTTTTTTCGTGCACGGTGTGCTCAATGATTCCGTTGAAAATTTTGAGCGATTCGGGTTTGGCGTGGTCGCTGTTTGCTGCGATAAACCATGGCACAGGACTGCTGCTGCCTCCGGTATCTTTCCACACCTGACGTGCAAACGACACTGCCCAGTCGCCGGCATAATTGTAGTATATAACGCCTATTTTGCAGCTTGGCAACTGGTTTTTAATGTATTGTGTGTAGTCGGTGTTGTCGCTCATAGTAATGCTGAGACGCGCTACCGACTGAATATCTTGCAGCATATTGGCAATATCTACAGCTGTGTCGCGGTCTAAGTCGTTGTAAATGAAGAAAATATCTTTAGACTGCACCTCGTCGACGGCTTGTTTGTGCAGGTTCATTATGCCTCTCAGCTCCTCTACAAACACGATTGGCGAGCGGTTCGACGAGTAGATTGTGTTTTCGGTAATGTTGCGCCGTATGTCGTTGATATGCTGGTTAATAAAGTCAGAAGGGTTCCAGACAAACATTTTGAAATGTTCGGAGCGCACCAGTTTTGCCGCATTGTATTGATTCATAGCAAGAGAGTTGCTGTCGATGTTTTCGCCTATGATATGCACCGAGCACGACGCCTGCGAAATACCGCAGTCGTTGTCGTTGGTAGGGAAGATTACTTCTAACCCTGCCTTTTGCAGAATTTTACATAGCTTTTGACGCACAGCATCCATTTCGGCTGTTGTGTCGGCTACATATACTCGTATCTTTGCTGTAAATAGTGTTATAGGCATATGGCATTTGTTCTTTTTTTCTTCGCTGCAAATATATGTTTTTTTACAAAAAACATTCCTTTTTTTTAGGTTATTAAAATGTCAAGTTCTTTTTTTTGTGGGGGAAGGGGGCTTAGCAGGTTTTCCCCTTGCCAAAATTCTAATTAATCAATTAAACGAGAGAGAATAGTAGGAAATAAGGATTCTGCAATTGTAATAAAAAATAATCCGCCAAACTCGCATTTTTTTGTTGAGTTTGGCGGATTATCAGTGTGTTAGAATATTGGTTATACAGCGGCGCAGAGGCGGCTGTGCTCTTCGCACTGCTCGTAGATGTCAAAAGGGTCGTGACGGTCTAAAACCACCTTGCCTTTGCGGAGCGATGCCTGAACGTCGATAAGGCGCTGGTTGCTGCTGCCACGGAAAAGCAGGTCGGGGTCTTTCAACTCTTCGATAAATTCACCGTCAACAAGCACATCAATGTATTGAAGCAGACGGCGCATTTTTTCATCGCGGAGTATCTGTTCGTAGGTGAATCCCGTGTAGCACCAAATGGTTTTGTTGGTCTTCTCCTTTATCATCTGAGCAAGTTCGGCAAAGGCGGTGGGCTGATAAAAAGGGTCGCCTCCCGAAAATGTTACGTTCGACATTTCGTTGCGGTAAACCTTCAGGAAAAGGTCTTCCACGTCAACAGGTTTTCCGTTCATAATGTTCCAGGTCTGCGGGTTTTGACAGTTGCGACATTTGTGGTTGCAGCCTGAGCAGTATATTGATGTTCTAAATCCGGGTCCGTCAGAGGTGGTGTACTCAATGACGTCCATTACCATTATCTTCATTTTTTGTCTCCTTGCTTAAATAACCTAAAATAATTAAAGTGAGTGGGTTGTGCGGTCGTTGAGCTCCGAAAGCTTAGCACGGTTCCAACGGTCGGTTGTGCCTACGAGGTAGCCGGTGATACGCTGCAGCTTGTCGATGTTTTCGCTGCCGCATTTGGGACATTTGGTCATCTCCTTGTCGGCGTTTTCGTATCCGCAGTCCATGCAGCGGTTGCGGTTGTGGTTGATAGAGCCGTAGCCCATATTGTACTTGTCCATCATATCCACCACGCTTGCCACAACGTCGGGATTGTGGGTGGCGTCGCCGTCGATTTCTACGTAGAAAATGTGTCCTGCACGTTCGAGTTCGTGATAAGGAGCCTCGATTTTTGCCTTTTCGATAGCGGTGCATTTGAAGTATACTGGCACGTGGCTCGAATTGGTGTAATATTCGCGGTCGGTAACTCCGGGTATTATGCCAAACTCTTTTTTGTCGCGACGGGTGAACGATCCGCTGAGACCTTCGGCGGGAGTGGCAAGCACTGCGTAGCCGTGGCTGTATTGTTCGCTAAAATCGTTGCATTTGTCG
>JAGCYI010000195.1 GCA_017960885.1 Bacteroidales bacterium | reverse complement strand
TGATTGGGACCGCACTCCATTACAAGTTTTAGCATAGAATAAAAATGGTCGTAAAAGAGTATGGCGTCATCATCGAGAGTTAAAATATTGTTGCGGTGAATGTACATAGTTTCGTTCCAAACGCTGATTTTTTCGTGGAGAAAACTCTGCAACATTCTATCAGAAAAGAACATAGCCTTCAACTTAAAGTCGGGACTAAGCATAAGGTCGGTGATAATGGCATTTTTGGGAACAACCGCCACTTGGTTTTTGTTAAGTTCCACCTTGTTGGAGTTCATCATTGCCGTAACACGTCCCGAAGTGCACACAGCAATACCATTGAGCGAAATATGCGCCGAGCCAAATTCGGCAAACTGCTGCACATCGTCTACAACAACAATATCGTTGTCGCTGTAACTTACTTTTATACAGTCGTTATCGGTAAGGCTTTGGAGGGTTACTTCTTCTTGGTGCATTTTGTAATAATATTTGGCAACAAAAGTAACACAAAATCTCCATATAGCACATTTTTATCGAAAAATCGGAAATAATATATGTGCAAAAACACCATATCTTTGCAGTGTAATAATATAATTGAAATGAAAAGGATATATTTGCTATTGTCGGCGGCGACGATAATGGGTTGCGGCTCAAACGAGCAGGTTCGCGAAAAATTACCCACAAGGGTTGCCACCGAAACCGTTGAAATTACCCAAAACGCATCGCAACGCGTATACACCGGAATTGTAGAAGAAAACCAAGCCGTGTCGGTAAGTTTTACAAATATGGGCGTGGTTAAAACCGTTGCTGTAAATGAAGGTCAGCAAGTAACCAAAGGTCAACTAATTGCCCAAATCGACGATACTCAGGCGCAAAACCTTTTAGCAGCATCCAAGGCAGCCGCTGCACAGGCCGACGACGCTCTTGAACGTTACAAAATGCTTCACGACAAAGGTTCAATGGCAGAAGTGCAATGGGTAGAGGTTGTTAGCAAAACCGCTCAGGCTAAATCGCAATTAGAAGCCGCTCAAAAAAATCTTCAAGACACACGCCTTACTGCGCCGTCATCGGGCATAATTGGCAAAAAGTTTATTGGCGCAGGCGAAACAGCACTGCCGTCGCAACCCGTGGTGACAATTTTAGACATCAACACCGTTAAAATCAAAGTATCTGTTCCCGAAAAGGAAATTTCCAACATTGCCCCCGACACCAAAACCGACATCAAAGTGGATGCGGCGGGAGTAAGCACCAATGGCGGAAAAATCGAAAAAGGAATACTTGCCGATGCGCTTACCCACACCTACGACGTAAGAATCAACGTTGCCAACTCTAACCATAAACTTCTGCCCGGAATGGCTGCCGAGGTAAACTTTTTACTCAGCACTCAAAATAACACAACCGAAAGCGTTATCACCTTGCCCGTTACCGCCGTTCAAAAAAGATTCGACGGAACATATTTTGTGTGGCGTGTGCTCGGCAACGGCACGGTAGAACGCGCACAAGTATCCACCGGCTCGCTCATCGGCAACAGAATTGTGGTGGCAAGCGGCGTAAACAACGGCGACATCATTGTTACAGAGGGTTATCAAAAACTTAGCGAAGGCACAAAAGTAGTTTATTAATTATGGAAAACAAGATGAATTGGCTCAAATGGCCGTTGCAGCATTATTCAATTTCGCTTTTGATAGTGGCAATATTGTTTGCGGCGGGCATTTACGGAATGTATGTAATGCCCAAAGACGAGTTTCCGCACGTGGTGATACGTCAGGGAGTGGTGGTGGCGGTAATGCCCGGAGCCACAAGCGAGGAAATTGAGCAGCAGGTTACCAAACCATTGGAACGCTATCTGTTTACATTTTCGGAAGTTAACCGCAACAAAACCACCTCCACATCGCAAAACGGAATGGCAATTGTGATGGTGAGGCTCAACGACAATGTCAACAACAAAGACGAGGTGTGGAGCAAAATCAAGCACGGTGTCAACAATTTTAAACCCTCATTGCCCTCGGGAGTGCTGGCTGTGATTGTCAACGACGATTTTGGCAATACCTCCGCGTTGCTGATAGCCGTTGAAAGTGCCGACCGTAGTTACAGAGAATTAAAGGGTTACGCCGATATTCTTTCCGACCGTCTGCGCCGTATTCCATCGGTGGCAAACGTCAAACTTTTTGGCGAGCAAAAAGAGCGAATCTCTATTTATATCGACCGTCGGCGTTTGGAGGCTTATGGCATTGGACAGCAGTTTTTGCTGACGCAGTTGCAGAGCCAAGGCTTAGCCACAATGAGCGGTTCTATCAACAACGACAATCTTCAAGTGCCTCTGCACGTGGCATCTACCAACAACACCGAAGCCGAAATCGCCAACCAAATTATATTTAGCGACCCCTCCTCAGGTAAGACCGTCCGCGTGGGCGACATTGCCGATGTGCGCCGCGAATATCCTCCCAACGAGCCGTGTATTGAGCAGGACGGGCATCCCTGCGTGTTGCTTTCGATGGAAATGACTCCCGGCAACAATGTTGTGCAATATGGCGAGGAGGTGGAGCAGGTGCTCAACGATTTTTATATCAACGATTTACCTGGCGATGTTACCATCACCCGCATTGCCGACAAGCCCAAAGTGGTGGCTATGAGCGTAAGTTCGTTTTTGCGCGACCTCCTGATTTCTATGGCGGTAATTATTTTGGTAATGATGGTG
>JAGCYI010000194.1 GCA_017960885.1 Bacteroidales bacterium | reverse complement strand
CCAGCCGTGCTCGTCATCACCGATGAGCAGACGTTTCGGGTCGGTACTCAGGGTTGTCTTGCCCGTACCGGACAGACCGAAGAAGATAGCGGTGTTTTTGCCTTCCATGTCGGTGTTGGCAGAGCAGTGCATTGAAGCGATGCCTTTGAGGGGGAGGTAGTAGTTCTGCATTGAGAACATACCTTTCTTCATTTCACCGCCGTACCATGTGTTGATGATAACTTGTTCGCGGCTCTTGGTGTTGAATGCAACGCAAGTCTCAGAGTTGAGGCCGAGTTCTTTATAGTTTTCAACTTTAGCTTTAGAAGCGTTGTAGATAACGAAGTTGGGTTCGAAGTTTTCGAGTTCTTCTTTGGTAGGCTGGATGAACATGTTTTCAACAAAGTGAGCCTGCCAAGCAACTTCTACGATGAATCTTACAGCAAGACGAGTAGATTCGTTAGCACCGCAGAATGCGTCAACAACGTAAAGGTTTTTGTTAGAGAGTTCTTTTTTAGCGATTTCTTTAACTTTAGCCCAAACGTCTTCGCTCATGGGGTGGTTGTCGTTTTTGTAAGCGTCAGAAGTCCACCATACATTGTTGTGGCTTTCGTCGTTGTCAACGATGTATTTGTCTTTAGGTGAACGGCCAGTGAAGATACCGGTCATAACGTTAACAGCGTCGAGTTCTGTTTTCTGACCTTTTTCGTAACCCTCGAGAGCGGGGTTAACTTCTGCTTTGTAGAGTTCTTCGTAAGAAGGATTGTGTGCGATTACAGTAGAACCTGTAATTCCGTACTTTGTTAAATCTAATTTACTCATTTTTAAGTATTTATTTTAAAATTGTTTTCTATAGTAAACAATGCAAATTTAGTTAAAATTTTGTTTTTTTGCTATTGCTGTTTTTAAGAATATGTTAAATTTAGAAAGTGTAAATGTTACCTTTTCGCCAAGTGTCAACGGCGAGATCCCAATAGGGCTTAAATTCTGTGCTTCGGTAAAGACGGTATTCAGGTGTGGTGAGTGTGGTTTGTCGCTTGCGAAATACGAATTTGATTTTGCGATTTTCTTCACGGTCGCGGTAGGTCCAAATTTCTGCCTTGCTGGTGATTGCCATCATTTGTGGCGGTCCCATTACTATGTATACCATTCCACGGTCGGTGAGCATTCCCTGACGGTGGTCGGTGAAGAATATGTTGGCATATACGGCGCGTGTGTAGAACACTCTGATAAGTTCTTTCGACTTTTTGATGTCTTTTGTGCACGAATACCAGAAATCGTCAACGGCGAGTTTTTTTGAAGGTTTGGCTTTGATTTCTGCGTATTCTTCATCAGTGCAGAGGTATTTGATAGTTTTGAGCATGTCGTCAGGCGTATTTACATTTGGGTGGTCGTTGCCAAAACATGGAATTGCAAATCCTTTTTGGTTTACCGAGTCGGCGGTGGTGAAATATATACCGGGTTTGTCAATTGTAAAAGAGTATTGCAATGGTTGTGCCTGAGTGTCAACGTGTATTGTGCTGTCGTTGTAGAATGCGAGTGTGGCGTATGGAGACTTTGGTATAGTGCTGTCAACAGGGAGTACGGCATTATATATAAGGTGTAGTCCAGGAGTATTGTTGTATTTTATTGTGAGATTTGTTCCTAGGTCGGCGTAAGTTTTTTGAAACGGCTGACCGTCGTTGGTGTATGTGACGTTGAAATTGTCGATGCCAGTGGAGTCAAATTTGTCAACCTCGTTGAAACTGATATTCATTTTTCCTCGCACAAGGTCGGTGATGGTGGTTTGAACTACAAATTTTGGCAGGTCTACGTGTTTGAGCTTGAGTTTTATGGCGAATGTCTTTGGAGAGGCTGTTTTGGCTATGGTGATAACTCTCATGCTAGTGTCTATCATTGTACCGCTTTCAAACGACTCCATAATTTTGTAAAACACCTTCACTTTTGCCAGCTGCTGGTTTTGGGTGTTTGCTTTGGAAAACAGAAGTTCCGAGTCGTTGATAATAACGAAAAGGTCGATGTCGGTGGTATCGTTCTTTTTGACAAAAACTTTTGGATGGATAGTGGTGCTAGTGGGATTGTACATCTGAGCTAACTGCGTAGTGCCAGCTGCAATAGCCGAAATGTGTTTTTCTGTTTCATTGTTTTTTTGACTAAGCATTTTGCAACTTGTGCAAAATACCGAAATACAAGCTGTTAGTGCTATTATAATTAGTTTTTTCATATATTTCCTGAATTATTTGTTGTATTCAGCGGCAAATATATAAAAAAAAAGTGTCGCCACAGCCAAAAAATCTGCAAGCGACACCAAATTAACCAACCTAACTAATCTACTAAGTGAAATTCAACAATTGTGCCATCTGTAAAACAAAGGTTATTTAATACATTCAGCAAACCCTGCGTCGGGGTTTTCGTCGCTTGAGCGTGAATTGCCATAATAATCTGTTGCCAGATAGTCGTAAAGCATTATGTATCCGTAGTTTGCCATATCAACGGCAGGGGAGGAGGGCTTCAGTCTAAAGTTGACGGAATCAAGGTTGGCAAATTCAGGGTCGATGTTTAATTTGCAAGAATTAAGTTTTTCGTTGCTGGTTAAATCGCTTTTAATAAGGCAGTTGGAGAAAGTTATGTTATCGTTTGGATTAAAGTCTATCTCGTTGGTATGGTTTCCGTCTATGATTGAATTTACCACTAATACATTGACATTTTGAATATTGTTTGAGCAATTGAAGACGGCGTTTTTCCTATAGTTGATATTCCAATAATCAGCCAACGTGCAGTTGAGTATATTGTAGTTTCCGCTGCCTTCTATGGTGATGCAAGAATTTCCACAATTGTGAACTAATGTGTTGTAAATTAGCGTGTTTGTGCTTTCAAGAGCAATTCCGTTGTAAAAGTTGTTTTCTAAGATGCAGTTTGCAATGGTAAGTGTCTGGTTGTTTTTAGCCGAGATGGCTGTTTGAGTGTTTCGTATTGTGGCATAATTAATTACGCTGTTTTTGGAGTCTTCATGAAATATGATTCCTTTCCATTGTGCAGGTATGTCGCTGTATTCTTGTTCGGTGCGTATTCCTTGTAGTTTTACAGGTTTTTCAAGAGTTCCTTCTATTTGAAGCGAACCCGAAATATCTATACCGCAGTTTTTGTTGAAATATAATGCAACACCCTCTTTTATAGTGAGTTTTGCGTTCTTATCCACAGAAAATCCATTGTGCGATATATAGGCGGTGTTGGCAGGGAGAACGGTGTCGGTGGTAATCAATCCGTTTAGTTTTGTAACATTTATTCCGTATGCTGTAATTATAACTTTCTGATTGTCAGCGCCTGTGTTTACAATCAAAGAATTTGTGAACGCAAGATTCTTAGTGCCATTTTTAAGTTCGGCCTGTGCAAACACAAATATGCTGTCGCCTTTGAGCAGTTCGATGTTTTCTGCCGAATTGCTTTGCCAGCCGTTGATGTTGAGATGTATTTGATTGTCGTCGTTTTCTAAATGTATTGAGTTGATATTTATGTTTTTACCAGAGTTGTTTGTGATTTTTATAAAGTGGATGCTGCTCTTTTCTCCAGTAAACACAGTGTCGAATTTGAGTGTGTCGCAAGAAAAATCGAGTTTTGCTCCAGTGTTGTATTCGATATTGTCTTCGCAAAAACAAAACGCTGATATAATGATTGTTACTATTGTAATTAGAATGTTTTTCCGCATGATTGTTTTTTTTGCCAAAATTACATATTTTTGCGGAAAAACCTACAACGATGAAACTACTCTTGCACGCTTGTTGCGCTCCGTGTTCTGCGCCGATATTAGAATGGCTGATTAACAACAATTTACAGCCATCAATCTTTTATTATAACCCAAATATCTATCCGCAAAAGGAGTACGAAGTCCGTAGAAATGAAATTGAGCGTTATTGTAAAAAGTTGAATATCAATTTTATAGAGGGAGATTATAATCACGAAGAGTGGCTAAACCATGTGCGCGGACTTGAAAACGAGCCTGAGCGTGGAAGCCGTTGTCTCGAATGTTTTAAACTTCGTCTTGCCGCCACTGCCAAAGTGGCTGAAAAAGAGGGTTTTGACACCATTGCGTCGTCGCTTTCATCGTCGCGGTGGAAAAGCCTTGACCAAATTGATACCGCAGGAAATCTCGCTGTTGAAAATATCAAAGGCGTGGATTATCTTGCACGAAATTGGCGCAAAGGTGGTTTGCAACAGCGTAGAAACGAATTGCTTAAAGAAAACGGTTTTTATAACCAACTATATTGCGGATGCGAATTTAGTATGCGTTCCTGCGCAGCACCTCAGCCGCAAAATTAATTTTCCGTTCCATATCTAACTGACCATCAATCCAATAGATATACATTCCGAGACGTTCCATGCGGCGAAACCATGTCATTTGTCGTTTGGCAAACTGACATATTGCTATGTAGAGCTGCTCAAACATCTCTTCGTATTTTAATTGACCTATGGCATAGAGAGTTACGTATTTATATTCGAGTCCGTAATAAATGAGGTCGTCGGGATTGATGCCAGAATTTATCAGCATTTTGATCTCCTCTACCATACCTTCGTCTAATCGTTGTTGAAGGCGTATTTTTATTTTTTCGCGTTCTATTTGGCGAGGGTTTTTGATGCCAAAAATCAGCGAGTAGATTTTTGGATAGGAGGGGACAATCTTGGGATTTTCTTTTATAAATGTCTCAATTTCAATGGCTCTGATTGCGCGTTTTTTTGTGTCGGTGTCGGTGTTGTTGTGGAGTGTGCGCATTGAGGCAAGCATATTTTTGAGCTCTTCGAGAGAGTATTGTTCAAGGTCGGCACGGAGTTTTGGATTTTGCGGCACATCAATAAGTTGATAGTTGCGAATGGCTGATTCGAGATAAAGTCCTGTACCACCGCATAATATCGGAGTCTTTCCTTTTGCCGAAATCTCTTCAAATGCTTTAAAAAATTCGCGTTGATACTCAAAAACATTGTATTTTGTTCCTGCGGGAAGAATGTCGATAAGGTGGTAAGGAACTGTTTTGCCATTTACGGTGTAGTCTGCAATGTCTTTGCCTGTTCCGAGATCCATTCCACGGTATATCTGACGCGAATCTGCGCTTATGATTTCGGTATCTAGTGCTGCCGCAAGGTGAGCTGCAAATGATGTTTTGCCGCCTGCCGTGGGACCTAAAACTGTAATGAGGTTCATTGATATCTTAAAATGTCGCAAAATAAAAATGTAGAGACGTGCCATGGCGCGTCTCTACTGTTAATGGTATCAGAAAATTCAACCCTTAACCTCTTCTGTGGTTTCGAGTGTTGGTTCTTGTTGTGGTTCTGCGGCTGCTTCTTTTTCAGCTGCTGCTTTTTCTGCAATCTCTTCGATAGATTTGCCTTTGAGATAGTTGGGAAGTTCCAAACCTGCCGATTTGAAAATGTCGTTGATGGGAGGAAGTGCGCCCAACATGCCCGACATGAAGTTGGCTGTGCTTGATTTGCCGTTTGAAAGGCTGTCCCAAACAGTAACCTTGTCGATTTTGATATTCTTCACAGCCTCTGTCTGGAGTTTTACAATATCCACGAGTTTGTCGGCAATCATCATCTTTACAGCGTCGTCGGGGTTGTCGCCGGCTGCCTTTACCATTGCGTTGAAACCTTCGGCCTGTTTTGCGAGTATCTCCATAACACCTTTTGCCTTTGCCTCCATCTCGTAGTAGATAGAGTCGGCGTTACCTTTGGCAACTCGGCGGATGCGTTCTGCCTCAGCCTCTGCCTCGATTTCGATGCGCTGACGTTCGATTTCGGCGGGAATAATGATGTCGGCGGTTTTGGTGGCTTTCTCACGGTCGGCACGTGCAAGTTCGGCGAGTCGCTGAGCCTCGTATGCCGATTTCTGAGTTTCTGCCTCGTTGATTCTTTCTGCCGAAACTGCTATCTTGTTGGCTTCTGCCTCGGCTTTGCGTCGTTCGGCCTCTGAACTTGCAACACGGATCTTTGCCTCGTTCTCGCCCGAAACCGCTGTTGCGTTGGCTGCGGCTATGCTGATACGCTGGTTCTTTTGTGCTTCTGCCTCGCCCACTTGCGCTTCTGAATTGGCTGCTGCCACTTTGATACGCTGAGTTTTTTGCGATTCCGACACACCGATTTGTGCCTCGGCGGTTTGCGCTGCCACTTCGATGCTCTGCTCTTTGCGGAACTTAGCCTCACCGATTGCACCGTTTTTCTGTTCTTCGGCAACCTCGATTTTGGCTTTGTTGATGGCGCGTTCTGCCTCTTTTCTACCAAGTGCGTCGATGTAGCCGCTCTCGTCGGTGATGTCTTTTACGTTTACGTTGATGAGTTTCAAACCGAGTTTTTTGAGTTCCTGCTCTACGCTGTCGGAAACGTTGCGGAGGAACATCTCACGGTTGGAGTTGATTTCCTCGATTGTCATGGTGGCGATTACCACACGCAACTGACCGATGATGATGTCCTCGGCGTACATGCGGATATTTTCCAAAGGAATGCCGAGAAGACGTTCTGCGGCGTTGTTCATTACTCCGTCTTCGGTGCTGATACCCACCATAAAGTTGCAGGGAACGTTTACACGGATCTGCTGTTTGCTCAATGCCTTTTTAAGGTCTACCGAGATGGTGATAGGTGAAAGGTCGAGAAATTGGAAATCTTGAATCACAGGCCAGATAAATGCTGCACCACCGTGAATACATTTGGCTGTACGGGTACCTACCGAGCCTTTGCCCACTTTTCCGTAAACTACAAGAATCTTGTCGGAGGGGCATCGTTTGTAACGTTTTACAAACCATACAATTAGAATTAAACTGACTACACACGCTATGAATACTAGCGTAAATACTGCGTCTCCCATAATTTGTTGATGTGTTAAGGTTTTTAAAATTATTTAGTTATGATATTTTTTCTACAATCAAGACGTCTTCTTTATCAACTGCTTTCACTATAATTTTGTCGTGTTGATGAAGTTCTTCGTCGCCAAATGTAACGGCATCGTATGTGCGAACTGCGCTTTGCACGTTGATTTGCACCTTGCCTTTACCGCTCTTTGTTGGGGGAATAGAGAGGTAAACTTCGCCAGTTGCGCCGATGGTGTCGGATGTGGCAAGTGTGCCGTTGTATTGCATGCGTGTAAAGAATGTGAGTAAAAGAACAATTATAGTTGTCATTATCGCACCAGCCGATAAGGATGCAAGGATAGTTATCCAAAAGGGGAGGCCGTTGTTGATAGTGACTATTCCAATCCACGAGGCAGCCACCAAGAATCCTATAATAGATTTCAAACTGAGAATGAAAGACCCGGCGTCGGTGTCACCGTCGGCATCTCCGTCGGTGTCGGTGTCAGAGTCTCCACCCGAACCTAGAAGGCTCATTCCAAAAATGATAACAAATGCTATAGAGCTTATCACAGCCACAGCCCAGTAAATTTTGGGCAGCCACGGCATTGCGTTCCATGTTTCAAATATTCCCATATTTCAATTTTTTATGTTACTACAAAAATATAAAAATTTTCTGTTTATAAAGCTTTTTTTTGAAAAAAAACTCATTATTTTAACGAAAAAGCCTCCGGTATGAGCGGAGGCTTTTTCAAAAAACTATTTGGGGAGATAATGTTATTCAAATCTGATTTTGAATGATTTTTCGCCCACTTTGCCAGAATTAGCGCCACTTGTGGGTTTTGTTTTTACCACAATCACTTCGTTTTCAACGTTATCGCCAGCAATTTCGGGATAGAGCGAAACAGTGAGAGTACTTGTAGAGTTGGGGGATATGGTTTTGCTTTTGGGCAGAACTGTTACACCTGCGGGAGAAACAAATCCAACAATCTCTAATTCAACAGCGAGAGTGTTGGTAATAGTTATTTCCTGAGTTGTTACTTTGGTAGTTTTAGCGAACTTAACCACGTCGTTGTTAGCGGTAAGTGCGCGAGTGTTGCCGAAGATTTGGAGGTCTTCTTCCTCGATCCATCCTTGTGCGTTTGATGCAGTTGCGATGAATGTCATTACGAGGGCTGCTAAGAAAATTTTAAATACTTTCATAATAATTTAATTTAATAAATTAATTTTTTTTTCGATTAATATAACGGTTAATACATTAGTTTAGTTGCCTAATATATCGGGAATTGAAAAAAAAAATAAAACTTTTTTACTATTTCCTTTATTTTTGGCGGTTGAGTTCGAGAGCTGCGTTAACCGATTTGAACTTTGGTTTGTAGATTACTTTGTCGAAATTGTCGCCTACGGGTGAAACTACGCCTGCTTCTTTGAAGTCTTCGCCCTCTTCTTTGAGGTATATTACGCTGTCGTTTTCGATTTTGTAATCTAATGTTACTGGCAACGCATATTTGCCAGCGGTGGCGGTTTTGATTACTGTTGAAGCCATTGTTCCAGCGTCGATAATGGCTTTTGAGTCTTTAAATTCTACTGTCAAGTCTACCTGTGAAAGCAATGAAGATATCATTGCGGTTGGAATTTGGAATTCGTTTTCGAATAGAGATTCCGCGTTGGAGATGTCGACAGAATATACGCCTTGAAGCGAATCGTTTGATGCGCCTCCTTGGTTGCCTCCGCACGAGCAAAGTATTGCTGCGCTGCATAAGATTGTGAAGAGTTTTTTCATTTTGGTTGTGTTTATTTTAATTAATTACGGTTGCAAATTTAAAACTTTCTATTATTGAAAGCAATTTTTTATTTAAAAAAAATAAGAATTTTTAAACATTGGTGTCAATGTTGTGATACTTTTTTTTAGTTACTTTGCAACTTTATAATAATATAAAGTGTATGGCTGCTAAAAGTAAAATAAAAAAGGTCTTTACCGCATTGTGGATAACTTTGGCGGGTGTTCCTCTATTGCTCATAGCGGCTCTAACTGCTTTTTTGTCGAGCGAGTCGGTTCAAACCTACGTGGCAGAAAAGGTGGCTTCGCATCTGTCGGAGAAAACTGGAACCGAGATTAACATATCCAAGGTATTTATAAATCTTTTTAGGCTAAGCGTAGATTTTAAAGATATATATGTTGCTGATTTAAACAACGATACATTGCTTTATGCCGGCAGTATAGAGGCTCGTCTCAAATCTTTTGGCATTTCGCAAAACTATTACCATATAGCTCAGGCACAGGTGCGAAACGTGGTGGTGAATATGATTGCGGACTCATCTGGCAAGTATAATTACTCTTTTTTGTTTTCCGACAATGATTCGTCGCAAGTGGACACATCCTCGTCGGACACTAAGTTTAAAATTGAAGTAAGCAAGCTGATGCTCGCAAATATCAATTACCGTTTGATTTCAAAACCTCAGACTCATAATTCTCCTATAATGGATTTTGACAATTTGCAACTGAGCGGGGTTACGCTTCTCGGAAAGAATTTTATGATCAACGAAAAAACCGAGATTAGTTTGCAGATTGATTCTCTTACGGCTAAGGAACATTGCGGATTTGAGTTGAGGAAACTTGCTGCTAACGCATTTGTAAGTCCTGACAAAGGCATACTTCTTAAAGATCTTGTTCTCCGCACTCCAAACACCAACCTCAGCGCCGATAGCCTTAACTTTCATTGCAACAGCTTTGGTGATTTTTCGGATTTCTGCAACAAAGTTGTTCTCGGAGCAAAAATCAACGAGGGTTCGTGGCTCGGGGTCGACGATATAGGCCGTTTTGCCGAACCGCTCTATGGATATGGTATTTCTCCAAAAATCAGCACCGAAGTTTCGGGATCTGTTAGCGCATTAAATATCCGCAGTTTAAAACTTGCCTATCTTGATGCCACCCGTTTGACTGCCGATGGTTTTATTCAAGGATTACCCGATATTAGTCATTCTTATTTTGATTTAGATATCAAAGAGTTGTCTACTTCGCAGGATAATATCAACACACTTCATCAGCCCCTCAGCGATGAACCTATTCTGGAACTTCCTGATGCTCTTAACGAACTTGGCACTGTGAATCTTTCGGCTCTGGTGACCGGTAGCGCCGACAATCTTACACTCGACGGCAACCTTACATCAAACCTCGGAAACATTAGCACTGACGTTACTCTTGTAACTACTGACGATGTAACTAATATTCAAGGTATTATTGATGCAAAGAAGCTTAACCTGGGTTCGGTTACTGGCGACCGAGAAAATTTTGGTTTCCTCACCACTGCCGACACTGTAAATATAAATATCGCAGCCGACGGAGGTGTCAACGGCATTGTTAAAGGCGCTGTGGATTCGCTTGGTCTGCTCGGTTATAATTATACAGGGATAAATATCGACGGCAAGTTTTCCGAAGAGGATTTCGATGGTGTGTTTTCTGTGAAAGATCCAAATCTCGACCTTGATTTTGCGGGTCTTGTAAACTTTGGCGGTGATATCTTAAAGGCTAAATGCTCGTTCAAGGTGGAGAACGCCAATTTGAAACACATCAACATCCTCCACGATTCTATTGATATACTTAATTTTGCCCTCGCTGCCGACTTGGAAGGATCTGACGTGGACAATATCAACGGCAACCTTATTCTCACCGAAAAACTTAATTTCCGTCGCGACGAAAAGCTGTTTACTATCGACGAGTTTCGTGTAAGGGCATTTATCGATCAGTATATCTGCGGTTTGCCATTGCGTTCGGTTGAATTGCGTAGCGATTATGTTGATGCCGATTTACAGGGACTTCTCCGTTCCGACCAGCTGGCAAGGATTATGAGCAATTTTGCCTATATGGTTTTGCCGTCGTTGAATTATGAGGATTCCGCCGCCGTCAACAGGGCTAAGCAACGTCTGGCTCAGAACACTACCCGCCGCCGTCGTACAAGTGCGTTCAATGATCCTGATTTTCAGCGCAATCTGGGCAACAATTTCGACTTTTCAATTGTTTTTAAGAATCCTTCTACAGTAACCGATTTTTTTATTCCTGAACTATTTATTAGCGATCAAACTTCGATCAAAGGCGGTTTTAATACCTTGCGTCGGCATATTTTTACCGACATTCAAACCGACAGCCTCAAATACAACGACTATTGTGCCGACAATTTGAATATTAGTGTTCACGCTCTTGGCCGCGACTTTATTCTCGACGTCACCGCCGACTCTGTTGACGTTTCTAAGGATTTGAGAATCAAGAATCCATCTATCAATATTACAGCCCGAAACGATACCGCCTCTTATATGTTTTCTTGGTACAACACCGACTCTGTTAAGAATGAGGGCACTATCGATGGAAATGTTGTTTTGCAGCAGCATTATTTGCCGTCGCATTTCCCAATTATTAAGGCGTCGGTAAATCCAAGCAGCATTTATATCCTTAATTCTAAATGGGATATTAATAAGAGCACCGTTGCCATAGATTCCACTGATATAGATATAAAAGAGTTTGGCTTGTTTGCAGAAAACCAGCAGATTACATTGGAAGGTACAATTAGTCCCGACCCAGAGAAAAACCTTATCGCAAATATTCAGAACTTCAACCTTGAGTTTTTAAACAAGTTTGTGAGCGGACTAAATATAAAAGGTGTGCTTTCGGGCAATACCGATGTTAAAAACGTTTACGGCGACATTCCGCTTTTCCGCTCTCACAATACTATCGAAAATCTTGTTTATAATGATGTGAGCCTTGGAAACGTTACCGCTAACTGCGATTTCCAGCCAATTGACTCGGTGATTAATATTGACATTTTTACCAAGCGTCGTCTGCTCAACAAGGAACTTATGGAGAAAGATACCTTGATGCCAATTCACGGCTATGGTACGTGCAACATACAAACCAAGGAGATAGATTTTACGCTTAATATTCTCAGTTTGCCTTTCAACACTTTCCGCCCGTTTTACGAAAATTACATTAAATCATCTAATTACACCAACCTTTCTGGTTTTGCCCGAGTTAAGGGTAAGATCGAAGACCCCAAGGTGATGGCGCAATTGAGTGTTCACGGAGGAAATTTCAGGATAATGTCGCTCGGCACTCAATACGATATCAACGACTCGCTCGGCATCACTCTCGACAATAACCTTATAAAAATACATAGGACCACGCTATACAGCGACCGCAAGTCGGGCAACGCTGTTTTGGAGGGTACTATTTCGCACAATAACTTCGACAATATAGATATGAATCTGAGCCTGGCTGTAAAGAACTTTATGTTTTTGAATGCCAAGCAGACCGACACCTCGCTTTTTTATGGCAAGGCTTACGCCTCGGGAAATATCTTTCTGCGTGGCAACCCTTTGCGTATGATCGATATCGATGGACGTGTCAAGACTGAAAAAAATACCATTGTCTATCTTCCAATGTACGGAGCAAGCGACGTTGACGCCAATAACGAATTTATGACATTTGTTACACACGACACTCTCCATTTTCAAAATCAGCGTCACGGCGCCGACCTTTCGGGTTTGAAAATGAATTTCAACCTTGAAGTTACACCCGATGCCGAAGTGCAGGTGATATTAGACGAAACCACAGGAAACATACTTAAAGCCTCGGCAAATGGCGACCTGCGGCTTGTGATTTCGAGCGCAGGAGATTTCTCGATGTTTGGCAACTTGACTGTGGAAAAAGGAGAATATCTCTTTACCATGCAGAATGTGATAAGCAAAAAGTTTGAAGTGGTAAAGGGTGGTTTGCTGCGTTGGAATGGCGACCCGATGGATGCCGTGGTGGATATTTCGGCAGTGTATAAACTTAGGCGTGTAAACCTCTACAACCTTATGGTCGACGAAGAGTACCGCAACAAAAAAGTTCCTGTGCAATGTCTTTTGAATATGAAAGGTGATTTGAACGAACCTGCTGTTTCATTTGGTGTTAAACTCGATGGCAACTACGACGACATTCAAACCCAGCTGTCGAATCTCGACGAAGGAAATATCAACAAACAGGTGATTTCTTTGCTGTTGCTGAGTCAGTTTCAGCCATTGCCAGGTTTGCAAAATCAAGAGAACTCACTATTTTCTTACAATCCTGGCGAGATAGTTAGCAACCAGATAAACCATTGGCTCAGCGACATCAGCGACAAAGTGGATGTGGGTGTAAACTATTCGCTCGGCGACCAATCCACAAGCAGCGAATTGGAGGTTGCCCTATCCACACAGCTTTTCGACGACAGGGTAACTGTATCTACCAACGTAGGTGTGGGTGGTGAATCTAAAACCACTACTACCAACCGTACCAACAACGTGGTAGGCGAGGTGGAGGTAGATGTAAACCTCAACAAGAGCGGTACTGTAAAACTTAAAGTATACAATAAGGCGAACGATGATGAACTTGATCAAGCCCCTTATACTCAAGGCGTTGGTATTTCGTTTAAAAAAGAGTTCAATAATCGTCACGACTTTTTTGCCCGAAAGAGGAAAAATAAAATTAAAACACCATAAATTATGAAAAAGACTTTATTCGCAATTTCTTTGGCAATGATGTTTGCCGCACCCGTATCGGCTCAGATTGCAGCCCGTATACCTGCTAATGCTCAAAAAATCATCGACGCATATCCCGACATGCACCTCTCTTATAGCGACAACGCCATCGTTTTCCCTGATGGCACCAAAATCACCTACGACGATGGTGTGCAAAAAGATTTTGTTACCATGCTCGACAACAGCGATGTTGAGGATATGTTTTCTATGACATACGACACCACAGTAGTAGAACCAGCCTATTTAAATGATTGTGGCAGAAGTCGTTGCGAGGCTCTCTTTAAAAAAATGTATGGCAACAGCGCAGCCGAAGTTCAGAAAAACCTTGTAAAAATTGAGTGGTTTGGACAGCAGCTGCCTATTACCAAAGTTAATGGTGTAAATGAAAAGTTACAGGCTGTATATCAAGAACTTAAACAAAAACCCGAACTTAAAAAATTTCTCTTGCAGGCATCATCGTTTTATTGGCGTCAGGTGCGCGGAGCCAACCGCTTGAGCGCCCATAGTTATGGTATAGCCTTCGATATTAATGTAGCAAATTCTAACTATTGGCTTTGGAGCAACAAGGGCAAAGGCGAAACCGACCACATCAAATATGTAAACCGAATTCCCTTAGAAATAGTGAAAATATTTGAAAAACACGGTTTTATATGGGGAGGTCGTTGGTATCATTATGATACTATGCATTTTGAATACCGTCCTGAATTTTTACCCTGATATATGTTTTTTGGGATTAAATATTTAGCAATAACTAATGTGTTTATCTAAATATTTTTACCTTTGCCTTGAATAAATAATAATAAAAATTGAGATTTTATGAAGAAGATAGTAGCTTATGCCGTAGCGGCAATATGTATCAGCGGTTTGGTCAGCGGTTGTTCAAATCAAAAATCAGCTGAAAATCAGGATTCTGCAAACGATTCCACCTCTATTTCCATACCCGAATCTCAGGACGGTGCTGCCGATGTAGATTTGCAGGTTGATTGGAAAAAACCTCTTTATACCATTGATTCGGAATCGGGCGACACAACTTCTACATGGTTGTACACCGATACTTCTACTGTGGAATATGCCTTTTACACCGAACAGTCTTTTGGTTATGAAGGAGACGCTACCACTTATTACGATAAGCAAGGACGTCTGATTTCTTACAATAGTTCGATAAATTCAGGCAATATCCACGACGACGAAATGGACTATACCTACAATGGCAAGGTCCGCACCGGTGAAGGTATCAATGCAACTCAAGGCTACCCTGTGTTTACACAAGTTAGAGAAGTCACCTATTTTGCCGACGATGAACTGAAACAAGACACTTTGTCACAGACTTATACTGCTGATGTAGAATGGGATACTATGGAAGACGAAACAGCTCCTGAAACTGTTTTGAAGCTTGATAATTACATTTCCAAGAAATTTGTCAACGGATTGCTTAAGGAATTGACATGTTATACGGCTGAAACCGATTCTGATGCGATGAAATTCAGTTATCGTATTGTATATGAGTACAATTCGGCAGGATTGTTGATTAAATCCCAAATGCTCGACGAAAAAGGTGTTCTTATGGGCGAATATGCCGAAACTACTTATACTTACAAAGATAATATGTGTATATCATCTAATGATGGTACTGAGTCTATCACTTATTATGCTAAAAAATAATTGATAATTCATTATATTATATAAAAATCGTGTTGCGATGGATGATAAAACATCTACACAACACGATTTTTATTTTACGAATTATATTCCTGCGCCGTCGATGAAGGTGTCCAAAACGGCTTTTTGCTGAACGATTTTGGAATAGGGGCTGACGCTTTCGGTGAGCCAAATGTTACCGCCAACAACGGTGTCGTGTCCGATGGTGATGCGTCCGAGGATTGAGGAGTTGGAGTAGACTGTTACGTTGTCTTCCAAAATCGGGTGACGCGGAATGTTGACAGGATGTCCGTTTTCGTTGTAGGTGAACTTCTTTGCACCAAGAGTAACGCCCTGATAGAGTGTAACGTGGTTGCCGATGATGCTTGTTTCGCCGATAACTACGCCGGTGCCGTGGTCGATAGAGAAATATTCGCCGATTTGCGCTCCGGGGTGGATGTCGATACCTGTTTTGGAGTGCGCCATCTCGGTGATAATGCGTGGCAGCACGGGAACGCCCAAAACCAAAAGCGCGTGGGCTATGCGGTAGTTGATCATCACTTGGATGAGCGGGTAGCAGAAAATTATCTCGCTAAACGACGTTACGGCGGGGTCGGTCTCCGACATTGCCTCAATATCGGTATAGAGCACACGCTTGATTTCGGGAATAGTCTCAATAAATTTGAGCGCTATCTTGTCGGACTCTTCCTCGCATACGTTTTGGTCTTTGAAACACTTGAAACTCAGGCGGATCTGCTGACGGAGTTTTGATTCCAACTCCTCCATACATACTCCCACGTGGTAGTAACGGCTCTCTTTGTCGCGTACTGCCGCACCAAAAAATCCGGGAAACATTATCTGTTTCAGCAGGTCGATTATCCGGCTGATAGCCTCAATAGAGGGCTGTAATCCGCCCTGAGTCTGCATCTGAGCCTCCTTTTCTGACACTTCGGAGAGGAGGGCTACATTTTTTGATAAAATCTCTTTTTTATCCATTTGTTGCGTTTTTGGCAGCAAAATTAATAATTATTATCGATTATCGTGCACCACGGGATATTTTTTCCAAGGCGATAACAAGGCGGTCGATTTCGTCGCGGCTGTTGTATACTGCGAAAGTTGGGCGAACCGACATTTCGTATCCCAAAGCCCTGAGAGCGGGTTGTGCGCAGTGGTGACCAGCGCGGACGGCGATTCCTTCCTTGTCGAGCATCTGTCCAACTTCGGGTGCGGGAATACCTGCTACGTCGAGCGAAACCACGCTTACACGGTTTTTGGGATTTCCAATGAGCGTAATGCCCGGAATCCTTGCTATTTGCGTGCGGGCGTATTCGGTGAGGTCGTGCTCGTGATGTTCGATGTTGTGTATGCCCACGCTTTTTACAAAGTCTAAGGCGTAGCCCAAACCCACAGCGT
>JAGCYI010000193.1 GCA_017960885.1 Bacteroidales bacterium | reverse complement strand
TCCGTGGGACACAATGGATATGGACTTTATGAACCTCAACCAATCGGCTCACGGCGACATCGAGTTCGGACACATCTGCACACGTATGCGCGTTGCCCGCAAGGTGGTTGTTGGCTACTGGAAAGACGCTGACGTTCAGAAAAAAATCGCTGTTTGGGCACGTGTATCGGCTGGTGTTGCCGACGCTCACAACGTCCGCTGCCTGATGTTCGGTATGAATATGAACAATGTGGCAGTTACCGACGGCGACCGCGTAGAATTTGAGCAGCGTCTGGGCTATCACGTTGATTATTACCCTGTTTCATCATTGATGGAATACTTCAAAAAAGTTACCGACCAAGAGGCCGACGCACTTGTTGAAGAGTACAAAAAACTTTACACCATCAAAATCGACGAATCAGGCGAACAGGTTTACTGGGAAAAAGTTAAAAACTCAGCCAAAGCCGAAATCGCACTCCGCCGCGTTCTCAAAGACGAAGGCGCAACAGCATTCACAACCAACTTCGACGACCTTGGCGACGCCGACATCACCGCTCCCGACTTCTGCGGATTCGACCAAATCCCCGGTCTTGCATCGCAGCGTTTGATGCAAGAAGGTATCGGTTTTGGTGCAGAGGGCGACTGGAAAACCGCTTGTCTCTACCGCACACTCTGGGTAATGCAGCAGGGAATGACCAAAGGCTGTTCGTTCTTGGAGGATTACACTCTCAATTTCGACGGCGCAAGAAGTTCGTCGCTCCAAAGCCATATGCTCGAAGTTTGCCCGCTCATCGCAAGCGACAAACCCAAATTGGAGGTTCACTTCCTCGGCATCGGCATCCGCAAACAGCAGACCGCACGCCTCGTGTTCACCTCAAAAACTGGCTTCGGCATCAAAGCAACAGTTGTTGACCTCGGCAACCGTTTCCGCCTCATCAGTCAGGAAGTAGAATGTATCGAACCCAAACCGTTGCCCAAACTTCCCGTTGCATCGGCATTGTGGATACCTCAGCCCGACTTCCAAGTAGGCGCAGCAGCGTGGATACTCGCCGGCGGCACACACCACAGCGCATTCTCGTACGACATCAACGAAGAGTATTGGGACGACTTCGCCGAAATGCTCAACATCGAGTACGTCCGCATCAACAAGAACACCAACATCAGCGACTTCAAGCAAACCCTCCGCAACAACGAGGTTTACTTTATGTTGAATAAAGCGTTGAAGTAGAATCATTTTTAACCACGGAAAACACGAATTTTTTTTTAATGTTTTTCGTGGTTATTTAATCAACAATTTACTTTAATCATTTATGAACAAAAGATTATCTATACCAATAATAATAGGAATTGCTCTACTCGTTGCTTGTTCCGACACAGAAGATATTAATTCACCGTTGGAAGAAACAAATGAAACATTGATTGAAGATAATTCATTTAATGGTACCATATTGTCTAATGTTATTACTTTAGAAGAGGCTCGTGAAGAATTAGAACTTTTTTTGAAGAGTACTTGCTCTTTGACCAAAAAAGGTTTATTCAACACACGTATTATTAAAAACGGATTCACTTTGAGGTCAGACAAACAAGGTCTCACAAAATCGCTTAAAAATTCAACAACTCCCAAAATTCATGTTTTCAATTTCGAAGACAACGGAGGGTTGGCAAGACCGAACTTGCAATGGATATTACTTAGGAGATGTATTTGACACCAACAAAAATCCTAATTATAGAGAATCCTTTACAAAGTCAGACAAGGATTATTTTTATCAATATAATTTCACAATGGTTACTGGCATAAGAAAATAAAAGTATTAATTATGAAACATCAATACACATTACTATCAATAACTTTCTTACTAATTGCAACATTGCAAATCAATTGCAAAAAAGACAATGCCGAAGACGGTGCTGCATATAGTAAATATATGATAGACACCTATATAGAATGTAATGATTTTACAGTATTATCAGATGGACCATTAGTAAAAATACAATTTATAGGGAATGAGATTTTTGCTGGAAATGATTTACAAGGTTTTCATACAATCGCAAGACAACATAATGACACCACTTACAACAGAAAACTTGTGAGAAGTAGATATATGTCGATTAACGATTCCATTTCAGAAATCAGCATTATTTGTGATAAAGATATTAGCGAACAGTATCTCGCTGAAACAGAATTGAATAGTCTTTTCACATTTAAAGCACAGACAGTATATAATATTATACAAAATAACTACAACTCTTATACTGCAGAACAAATAGCAATACCAGCAAACAAGATCTGCTATTCTAACACAAGAATAATCTTTCCACAATGTGAATTGTTATTAAACGGAACTCCACAAATCAAAGGAGCTTACACCTTTGATTTTTCGATAAAATTATCAAGCAAAACTTTAACAAAAAAGGTTACAATAGATTTTTAACACGTAATTCGTATATCATTATGAACAATAAAGAAATAATTGAACAGGGCAAAGCCATCCTCGGTATTGAGTTTGGCTCTACCCGCATAAAGGCCGTCCTCATCGACGGCGACAACAAGCCAATTGCACAAGGCAGTTTCGGCTGGGAAAACCAACTCGTTGACGGCCTCTGGACTTACAGCCAAGACATCATCTGGAAAGGTCTTCAAGACTGTTACCAAGACCTCCGCGCCGACGTCAAGAAACAATACGGCGTTGAAATCAAAAACCTCGCAGCCATCGGCATCTCCGCAATGATGCACGGCTATATGGCTTTTGATGCCAACGACCAAATCCTCGTGCCTTTCCGCACCTGGCGCAACACCAACACCGCACAGGCAGCCAAAGAACTCTCCGAACTCTTTGTCTACAACATTCCGCTCCGTTGGTCAATCTCGCACCTCTATCAGTGCATCCTCAACCGCGAAAGCCACGTTAAAGACATCAAATTCCAAACCACCCTCGCAGGTTACATCCATTGGCAACTCACCGGCGAAAAAGTTCTCGGCGTGGGCGACGCTTCGGGTATGATTCCCGTTGATCCCTACACCAAGACCTACGATGCCAAGATGGTGGAGAAGTTCGACAAGTTGATTGAGCCTTACAAACTGGGATTCAAACTGTTGGACATCTTCCCGAAAGTGCTGGTGGCAGGCGAAGACGCCGGAAAACTCACACAGCAGGGCGCAAAACTCCTCGACGTATCGGGCAACTTGCAGGCAGGCATACCGTTCTGTCCTCCCGAGGGCGACGCTGGCACAGGAATGGCAGCCACCAACGCCGTTAAACAGCGCACAGGCAACGTTTCGGCAGGCACATCGTCATTCTCGATGATAGTGCTCGACAAGGAACTTTCAAAACCCTACGAGGCCATCGATATGGTAACCACCCCCGACGGAAGCCTCGTGGCAATGGTTCACTGCAACAACTGCACCTCCGACCTCAACGCTTGGGTCAATATTTTCAAGGAATTTTCCGACATCACTGGACAGAAACTCAACATCGGCGAAATCTACGACAAACTCTACACCAACGCCCTCAACGGCGACACCGACTGTGGCGGATTGCTCTCTTACAACTACATTTCGGGCGAACCCGTAACAGGCTTGGCAGAAGGCCGTCCGATGTTTGTACGCAGTGCCAACGACAAGTTCAACCTTGCCAACTTTATGCGTGTACATCTTTACGGCTCAATCGGCGTGCTGAAAATCGGCAACGACATCCTCATCAAAGAAGAGCACATTAAAATTGACCGCATCACAGGCCACGGCGGCTTGTTCAAGACCAAAGGGGTAGGGCAGAGGTTCCTTGCCGCAGCCCTCAACTCGCCCATCTCTGTAATGGAGACCGCAGGCGAAGGCGGCGCGTGGGGCATAGCCCTTCTTGCATCCTTCTTAGTAAACAACCCCTCCGCCCAAACCCTTCCCGACTGGCTCGAAACCCAAGTCTTCGCCGGCAACACCGGCACCTCCATCGCCCCCACCAAAGAAGAAGTGGAAGGCTTCAACAAATACATCGAAGCGTATAAAAAGGGATTGGAGATTGAAAAGATGGCAGTGGAGAGGAAGTAACAAGATATTTCCTTTACGTGCAATGAATTATTTGGGATTTGCTCCTGATTGGCAGACAGAGCCGCTTTGGATGAACATCTAAATTTATTGCCCGATTACGAAACGTGGTCGGGCATTTTTAAGTTGAATTTAAGTTTTACTATGATACTTAATCCATATAATCCAATTTATATATCATATGCATGGAATGATAATGATCATCCATATATCGCTAATATTGTGCAAACAATTCAACAAATATTTATTGAAAATCATATTTCATACAAACTCGATAAGATTGATATGAATAATGGAGATTCGATACGTGAATTTGAAGAGGAAATAGGAAATGGAAGTATTGTCATAATAATAGTAAGTGAAAAATTTCTGAAATCATCACATTGCATATACGAGTGGAATTGTATCTTGTTCTTCCACTTGTTTAATAAACTCAAAGATTATAACGATGTAATTCTTATTCGTCATAATGATGTAGATTATAAAAATGAATCATTTAGAGAAAGAATTTACAATTTTTGGAACGAGCAAAACAAAAGTTTTTATAGCAACTCAATCAATGCTCTATTCTGTTTATTAGAAAACCACACTCATTTAAAGGTTAACACATTTGATGAAATTAAATTCATTCAATCTATAAAAAAAGAAATATCTAAAAAAAATATATCTAATCTACATTATAATTCAAAAATAAAATTGACTATTGATGATATAGACAATTGGTGTATGACAAACAAAGATTTAATAGAAAAAGAATATAATTTATGTAAAGACAGCAAATATATAATATCTGATGAAATGCACAAGAAAGATCCTGGTCTTGTTTGCTTAATCTCTAACTCAAAATCTCTTTCAACGCCATTAGATAAACAAAAATGGTTTGACTTATACAAAAAAATGGATAAGAGTCAGATATACAATTTATATAGGATTTTAATTGCAGAAAGATATAAATTACAAAGCATTGAAACAAAAACAAATAATAAATTGCACGAAATTCTTGGTAGTAATAATTTGCAAGATATTATATCACAGTGTAATGATTTATTAAAATATAAGGAAAAACCTACAAAACTTGATATTGTCAGAAAAAACAATTCATACAAAACAGAATTGGCTGTAATACTTGATTGTCTTCGTGAAAAATATGAGATTCCGTTTAAAATTGCTATTGCAGAACCTCTTCTTGTTGGTATTATTTGCACTAAATTTGTTGACACTATAAAGGTTAATGAACTATTACACAAATTAGATGATAAAATAAATGATTCAAATATTATATACGAAACATACTGTTTGTTTTGGGATAGTCCAATATTGAACTTTTTAGAAACACTTTAATAGTATAGTTATAGTAGAAAGTATTCCATTTTTCCCTAACGTTCGATGTTAATAGTTTTCCGCAAATATATGTTGTATTTCCAAAACTGCAACATTATGATAATAATTCAATTTTGAATGATGCGGAGTTTTTTGTTCATACCGCGCACGAAGCGTAATTTTTTTTTTTTGAACTTTATCTCTTTTTTTTCTTACCTTTGTCCTCGAAACGAAAACCATCGACTATGACCGACACTGCATATCTTTCAAACGAAGGGCGATATACCATTTTTGAGTTCAACGGCACGAGGCTAAAAATCATAGCCCGTGAGCCGCTCGTCAAGTATTTGTAAATCAACGAATTTATCCCTAAAAAAGGATACATTGCCGTGTTGACAGATTATTCATGTTTCAAACAACCAGAGGAAGAATACATCGACCTCATACCAACTCTAAAAAATCTTCTTATTGATGCCGATGCGTTTCTGAAACCAATAAAATAATTAGAATTAAGATATGAAAATTGATCTTTATTCAACAAAAACATATATCTTTGCTCGGTAAAAAAGAATAACTCACTAAACTCCCATAATTCACAAAGAAATATGCCCGACACACCCAACAACAACGACTTCTTAAAGCCCAAAGGCGACTACAAAAACTTAGTAGCCTACAAAAAAGCAGAGTGCATCTACGATATGACCTGTTTTTTTGTAGAGCATTATTTGCCGAAATTTGGTGATAGAACCGTTGATCAAATGGTTCAGGCGGCACGGTCGGGTAAACAAAATATCGTTGAAGGCAACGAAGCGGGAACCACTTCAATGGAAACGGCAATTAAGTTAATCAACGTTGCCAAAGCAAGTTTAAAAGAGGTACAAGCCGATTATGAAGATTATTTGCGCACACACAAAATGGTAATATGGGATATGAGTAATCCTAAATTCGTCAATGCCCGACAGTGGTGCAAAGAGCATAATCAACCCGAAGATTTTATTAGAGTTTGCAATTTGCGTGATTCAGAAACAGTGGCAAATGTAGCCCTGATTATGCTCCATCAAACTGATTACTTACTGCGAAAACTGATAGACAAATTCAAAGCCGATTTTCTTGAAAAAGGTGGCATCAGAGAGCAAATGTCAACCGCTCGGCGAGAGTGGCGAGATAAGCATAAGTAGGGAATTATGGGAATAGAGGGAACAATAAAAATTGAAAGATAGTTCCCGTAAAAGAGCGCAAAAAATACTATTTCATCGGTGGCGGAGTGTCGTGGGATTCTTGTCCTGAGGTGATTCATATCGAGCAAATCCTCGGCAATTATCAAAACTACGCACACGAAGCGTAATATTTTCTCTTTTTTTACTATCTTTGCATCGAAAACATAAACCCTTACCCCACTATGCCCATAACCTACACCACCACCCACACCTTCACCGCCGCCACCCTTCAAGACCTGTTCCTCTCAGTTGATTGGTCGTCGGGGCATTATCCTGAAAAATTGGTCGTGGCTATGCAGAATTTCAAGACTGTGATTTCGGCTTGGGATGGCGACAAACTTATCGGAATGATTTGCGCTATGGACGATGGAATTATGAATGCTTACGTCCATTATCTTCTTGTGCGTCCTGAATATCAGGGCAAATCCCGTTTTACGAGCATTGCGGCTGTTAAAATCCTCTTTTCGCATCCTCGACGGCGGCTACCACCTTGTCGCACCAAGCGTCAAACTCAGGGTCGAGCACTTGACATTCCTTGTGGCTCATTACATAGTCAATGACGATGCGCGAACCTTCGTAAAACGATGTCGTGGCGCAGAATCCGGGGACGGCGCGTTTGAGTTTCGAGTTGTCGAAAACCACTGTGCAAGCCTTGTCGCCGAGGAGGTTGCCGGCAAGGTCGTATTCTTTGGGCGCAACAGCCACCAAGAAATCCGACGAAACGTGCAACGGATTGAGCGCAACGCCGAGATGCGAGGCAACAGTTTCATAAATCTGATTCCACGTCAATGACTCGTCGCTTGTGATTTGGAACACCTCGCCGATGGCGTGCGGATTGCCGATAAGCCCGATGAATCCTCGCGCAAAATCCTCATTGTAAGTCAATGTCCACAAACTACTTCCGTCGCCGTGGATGATTACCGGCTTGCCTTCCATCATGCGTTTCAGCACTTGGTAACTGCCCTTCAAGCCGTGGAGACCGAGCGGCACAGAGCGTTTGCAATACGTGTGGCTCGGGCGCACGATAGTTACGGGGAAACCCTCGTAGCGGTATTTGTCCATCAGGAAACGCTCGCAGGCGATTTTGTTGCGCGAATATTCCCAATAAGGGTTCACGAGACTTGTGCCCTCGGTGATGATGTGGTTGCGCACAGGTTTGGCGTATGCCGAGGCGGAGCTGATGTAGATGTATTGCTTTGTTATGCCGTTGAAAATGCGGAAATCGCGCTCCACGTGCTCGGGCACAAAGCCTATGAAATCGCAAACGCTGTCGAAGGTCATGCCTTTGAGTTTTGCCTTCACGTCGTCCTCATTGTTGATGTCGGCAGTGATAACGCGCACATTGTCAGGCAGTGAGGCGTTGTTGTTGCCACGGTTGAGGATGTAGAGTTCGT
>JAGCYI010000192.1 GCA_017960885.1 Bacteroidales bacterium | reverse complement strand
TTACGTAAACGGCGTATTGACAAACGAATACAAGTTTGTGTTTACAGGCAAGGTGGAAATCAAAGTAGATTACAAAGAGTTGACTGTAAGTAACATATCTGCCGAAACAGAATCCTATTGCGCTGGCGATGAGATTAATCTAACGTTTGCCACCAATCCATACGCTGTGGAGTACGAACTCACATTCTCTAACGAGGCTCAAAAAGAGGGTTTTGAAAATATTGATTTTCATCCTGTTGCATCGTACGAAAAACAGCCTGCCTCATTCAAGATTCCTCAATCGGCAAAGCCGGGCAAATATCACGCGTTTATCCGTGTAAAGGATTCCAAGGATAGCCACAGCAAACAATATGCGTTTGATTTTGAGGTGCTTTACCCAACCGACATTATCGAAACCAAATACTCCGACCTTATCTGTGTTAATAATTCCAAAAACGAATACATTGGCTATCAGTGGTTTAAGAATAATAAGGAAATCAAAGGGGCCGACAAACAGTTTTACATCGACGCACCTTTGCTTAACGGCAGTTACAGCGTGGCGTTGATACTCAAAAACGGTGAAAAAATTCGCACCTGCAACTACATTGTTAGCAATCCTACGCTCAAAAAGAGTTTGAAACCATCGGTGAATGTATATCCAAATCCTGCCAAAGCCTCCGCGCCTATTGTTGTAGAACTTTCGGAAATGGACGATTTGACCGATGCTTATATTTTGATATATAATCAGTTGGGTGTGCAAATCGACAAAATTTCCAACCTGACTCCGCATAACACACTCTCGCTCAAAAAAGGTTTTTACCACGGTGTGGTTATTTGCGGCAGCACCAAGTTGACTTTTAAAATCATTGTAAATGAATAACGCTATGAGAAAGATTATTATAACATTCTGTTTGTTAATGATATGTGGCGGCGTGTGGGCGCAAGTTCCCAGCAAGTCCCTCAATTCGGTGTCGCTTGTTTTTGGCGGCGGGTATCACGCATTAGCCTATAAGTTAGGTGATTATGGCAACAAGAAAGACGGTTTCGGGTTTCAGTTAAAACTCGGCTATTCGCACTTTTTTAATCCGAAAGTAGGCGTTTCCACGGGTTTGATGTCGGTAAATTTCAAATCAACAGCCACGCTCAACTATATGCAAACCATCGACAAGGCGGTTGATGAGGACAACAACCTCTACACACACCGCACATATTTTCATTCACTTGGTGAATGTCAGAAACAAAACCTGTTGGTTGTTCCCGTAGAGT
Organism: Bacteroidales bacterium; assembly: GCA_017960885.1. GTDB lineage: Bacteria > Bacteroidota > Bacteroidia > Bacteroidales > UBA3824 > UBA3824. The sequence continues at coordinate 1,594 of JAGCYI010000192.1, read as the reverse complement.
TCGTATACCGTCAGGCGTTCAATAGGCGCACAGAGTTGTGGCTTGGGGCGGGGCTGTTTGGCGGTTTTGCCGTCAAAAATAAATTCAGTACCGACGATGGCAACCTTGAAACACGCCGCTACTACATCGAACAGAATCTCGAAGTGTATGGCGACTATCCTCAGCACCATTTGTATACCGAAAGCGGTTTTAGCGGAAAATCATCTTCAAAAGCCGTTGTGGGCGGCATTTTTGAGCCTAATCTGATTATCCGTCTTGCTCCCAATGTTGATTTGCACTGTGGGTTGTATGTCCTCTATTCGTTTACCCAGCAAAACAAATCCACCAAAGACCCGCTCTACAATCCCGACTGTATGGCTTCCTCCGCCTACGAATCCACCAAATACAATGGCGTTTTCAACTCGTCGATCTCTGGCAAAACCCACCCGATGGCTATGGGTGGATGCGTGGGGGTAGGGTATAGTTGGTAGGGGTTAGGCTGGAACCTTTGCAAACCACGACGGCATCACGCCTTTGAGTTTTTCTGCCACATTGGCGGGAATCTCTTTGATAAGTTCCAAACGTCCGCGACGGCGTAGCCTAAATAGTGTTTCTAACTGAATTTCGGGAATACCTTGCAGGTGTAAAAGTACGATATTGCCTGTAACATAAACAGTTGTGGCAGCGGCAAGACCCTCTACCACCATTCCGCTTGTTTTTGAAAGAAGCGTGCTTGTGAGTCCGCCCTCGATGATGTCGCCGTTGGTAAGCGAATCGGTAAACACGTCGCCCACAGCCTCTGCTCCTGCCTGCGAAAATAGTCCCGTGATAATCGAATTTGTGGCTATCCATCCGAAACACAGTGCGTTAAACATTGGCGATGGCTTGTATCCGTAAAGTTTTGCAATCTCCACGGTCATATTCAGTTGCGCAAAAAGTATCAGAAGCCCATCTAAAAAACTGTTTCGGCTGAACACCACGCACAACGCCGCGCTCCAACTGTATTTGTTGATGATTTTTTTGGCTTTTTCTGCCTTGCCGTTGTGTTGGTTGTCGGTTTTGATGTATTCTTCGATGAGGGCGGTGAGGCGTTGTTTGCGTTCTGGGTCGTTGTCGCGCTTGGTTACAAGTTCGTCGTTGATGCTGTGCCATATTCGCGACTGCCAATGCTCCTCCTTGTCCTTGTCTTCAAATTTGTGATTTTCAAGTTGTTTGTGGATTTTTTTCGCTGCCTTTTCAACGTCCACCGATTTGATGTTTTTTAATCTGCGAAACTGTATAATGGGTTGAATTACAACCACAAACACAATGTACAGCAACAGCACCCAAAACACAATTCCCAAAACAGGGTAGGGGGTTATGTCGTTGAGTATTATGCCCTTCTCCAAGAAATCGGCGGCAAAGTATACTCCCGCCAAAATCAATAATAATATAAGGTGTTTAAAAATCGGTTTCATAGTTTCAGTTATTGATGGTTTTTATGCTCTCCGCATCGGGCGACTTCATTGATTTCAGTGTTACCACGGCATCTTTTAACAGCGATTCGTCGCGGCTGAGCGTTTCGATAACCCCTTGCATTTGCGAAAGTGATTTTTCGCACTCCACAAGTTGAGGT
>JAGCYI010000191.1 GCA_017960885.1 Bacteroidales bacterium | reverse complement strand
ATCCATCGAAAATCAAATTCTAATCGCCCTTTTGCAAAATTCCCCCATTAGCGAAATCATTAAAACAAACCATCTTATGCCCACTGTTTTGGCGGATAAGATTAACGAAATCTATTTTGATGAATTTGCCGACAATGTGGTGGATTGCGATGGTTCAACTATCACTCTGATAGATGATTACGTGGAAGATTTAAAGAATTTGCTGTTGTAATATTTATTTTTCGGCATTTTTATTATTTTTGCCACGCATTACTCAGAAATCAATTTTTTATGGAACAGGTAAAAATCCCCCGACGCATTGCGCAAACTGTGCTCAACTCGCTCAAAGGCGGCGTTGTGCCACGTATCGGATTGCCTTATATAGCAGTAGGTCGCAAAAACGAAATTGCCGCACTTCTTCACGATGTGGACATTATTTCGGAAGGCGGAGCATCGTTTCGTTTTATTGTGGGCAAATATGGTTCGGGCAAGAGTTTCCTTTTGCAGACTATCCGCAACTATGTGATGGACAAGGGTTTTGTGGTGGCTGATGCCGACCTTTCGCCCGAACGTCGTTTGCAAGGTACACGCGGTCAGGGTCTTGCTACTTATCGCGAACTTATTTCAAACCTTTCTACCAAAACCAAACCCGAAGGTGGTGCGCTGACCTTGGTTCTCGACCGTTGGATTAGCGGCGTACAGAGTGCTGCTGTGCAGGAAACAGGTTTGGATATCAACGATCCCGAACTCGCAAAAGAGGTCGACCGCAGAATTTTTGCTGTAACTTCGTCGTTGGGCGAACTTGTGCACGGTTTTGAGTTTGGAAAACTAATCTCAGCATATTACCACGCATATTTAGATGGCGACGATACCACAAAAGCGAAGGTAACACGTTGGTTTCGTGGTGAATATGCTCAAAAACGTGAAGCAAAAGACGAACTCGGCATAAGCATTATCATCACCGACGATGATTGGTACGACTATCTAAAACTCTTTGCCAACTTTTTCCGCCTTGCTGGTTATACCGGTTTGATGGTGATGATCGACGAACTTGTGAATATCTACAAAATTCCGCAATCTATTAGCCGTCAGTACAATTACGAAAAAATGCTCACAATGTATAACGATACTTTGCAAGGCAAGGCTAAATATCTTGGCATAATAATGGGCGCAACTCCGCAAACCGTTGAGGATAAGCGCAGAGGCGTGTATAGTTACGAGGCTCTCCGTTCGCGACTTGCCGAGGGACGTTTTTCAAAACCCGGCACACGCGACCTTCTTGCTCCTATTATCCGCTTAGACCCGCTTTCTGCCGAGGAGATGCTTGTGCTTTGCGAAAAACTCCGCGATATGCACGCCGGACTTTATAACTACGCCACCCGCCTCACCACCGACGATTTGGTAACTTTCGTAAAAACAGAGTTTTCGCGCATAGGTGCCGACCAAAACATCACTCCCCGTGAGGTAATCCGCGATTTTATAGAACTCTCTGATTTACTGTACCAAAACCCCACGCTCAAACTTACCGATATCCTCACCTCCGGCGACTTCACTTTCGCCAAATCCGAGGCAGTATCGGATGATAGGGGAGAAGAGTTTGCGGAGTTTGAGATTTAGATAAATTGTGTCAAATATACAGGCAATAATAGTGTTTCTTTATCTTTGCTTAAATCTTTGGTGTAAATAAGGTATCGTTTTTCGATGATATTAGAATACTTCTCGCAGAAAGCGTCAAGCGATTTGTGAGAGTTGTAACCCGACGATTTTACTTCGATAGGATGTAGTTTCGCACCACGGGATAGCAAAAAGTCAATCTCATAGTTATGAGTGGCATCTTTTGACCAAGTGTAGTAAAATAGTTTATTCCCTGAGGCTGCGAGGGTCTGTGCTATAATATTTTCGTAAATATAACCGAGGTTTGTGCTTAGTTTGTCATTAAGAAGTTTCTGATATATAATATTTTCAGTGTGATCTTTGTCCCAAAATGCGAGTGTAACAAATAGTCCTGTGTCGGCACAGAAAATCTTGAATTTAGAAACATCTTTTGTAAGCGACATACCTACGTTGGGGTCGTTTGAATGATATGAGAATAATACCGTTTTGCTGTCTTCAAGATCTTTCAAAAACTCTGTGAGTTTTTCTTTGTCTGTGTCGCCGAGTACAGCATACGGTTTGTAACGGTTGTTGGTCTGACTTAGTTGAGATGGTATTTCCATAAAAAGAGTTTCCAACCTTCCTGATTGATCCAATTTTTGAAAATCATCTTGATAGATTTTGATAATACTACGTTTTGCTCTGTCTACCAAACTGAAATTGTTAGTTTCGAGATAAGTGTTAACAGCCTGAGGCATACCACCGATGAGCATATATAGTCTAAAATCTCTCATTTTATCGCGGTGTGCCCTGTCGAGAGGTTGTTTGTTGACAAAGAATGTTCTTAATAGAGGGATAGAGTTTATATCTCCTAATGCCCATCTAAACTCCTCATAATCCATAGGATATAGTGTAAGCCGTTCTTCTTCGCTTGGAAGTGTGATGTCCTTAGTGTTTTTCTTAATACTGATGAGCGAGCCTGTCTCTATATAGTCGTAACGACCGTCTTTAACAAGGTATTTGATTGCTTGTCGGGCCAATGGACAGTTTTGAACCTCGTCAAACACTATTACCGACTTGCGCTCTTTTAGTACTACATTATATATGGCTTGGAGTTGAAGAAAAATGAAATCTTTGTTCATTAGATTGTTAAACAGAGATTTAACCTCGTCAGACGCTTCGAGAAAGTCAATAAGGATGTAAGATTCGTATTCGTTTTTAGCAAATTGTTCCACAAGTGTGGATTTTCCTACGCGTCTTGCTCCTTCTATTAACATTGCTGTCTTGCCGTTTTGGATATTTTTCCATTCTAAAAGACGGTCGTAGAGTTTCCGTTTGAAGATTCGTCCCATAATTGCTTAATTATTAAAGGTTCAGCGTACAAATTTATGTATTATTTTTTATTTTACCAAAATGTTTTTACCAAAAATATCCAAAAATACCGAATTGTTTATACCCAAATTATCCAAAAATACCGAAATGTTTATTATACTTGACTAATTAATAATTGAGAATAATAAAACTCCACTAAATCTTATTCGGTGGAGTTTTGTTGATAGATTATTGAAGATTCTGATTATAGTTCACCTCCTAAGGCTCGGTAATAGTCCACAGTGTTTTTGATGCTCTTGATTTGTTTTGAGGTTAGTGTTATGTCTTTATAATATTGTTGTCCGTTAATTCTGATTTTTACTTTATTGGCAATCGCTATATTGAACACTATACCACTAACCGAAGCATTTTGTGTTTTTCCTTCGTCAAACCATTCCCAAACATCACCTCCTCCATTGTCTCTATCAACTTTTTGGGGAATATAATTTAAGACGTTATCATTTACCTTTATTTGCAGCGATTGAATAAACAGCCAATCATCGCCACAGTATTGAAACTTGAACCTCATATTAGACGGTTTTCCGTTTTTGTTCATATAGAAGTAGCAATAAACACCGTTTCTATTGGTATATTTAGGTCTATCTTTTGGCATTATCCAATAACCGCCGTTGCTATCAAACTCATCTTTTTGTTCATCAAATAGTGGTTTTAGTTTTTTAGCGGTAATGCTGTCCTCTTTTCGTTGTCTTTCCAAAATTTCTTTTGTAACTAAATCAACAGAGTCAACCTCAGGTGTTTTTGCACTGTCCACCGTTTCCGATAGTTGCGATGTTTTGTTTGTATTGCTTTTTGGTGGTGACACTATTGCAAGCAATATTACAGATACCCAAAACACAACAAAGCCAAGTATTAACACATACCTTCTTTTCTTGTTGCTGTCGTTTTTCATAAAACCCAAGGCTTTTTTTGGGGCGATAATGCCGAATACTACCCAAGCCAAAAGCAATACCCAAAATACTTTAAATAATGTGTCCATTTCGTTTGTATATTTAAATTAAACAATAATAAATAGCACAATCAAAAGGAGGCATTATAAAAGACGGAGCGTGGTGCTGTTACTTTATGCTCCGTATCTCGTGTTAAGGTGCTTAGGAATACCTATGTATATGATACGGCAATAACAGACCACGCCCTATACGGGTGGCTGTTATGCTTTCATATACATTTGTGTTTTAAAGGTTCCTAAGCTTCTAACACGAGAAAGTCATAACACTTCCAATATTTTATGTCATAATCAGAGAACTATTGTTCTATGATTACAATTGCAAATATACTAAAAGTATCTCATATCACATCATTCTTGATTACTTTTTTTATCTTCTTTTCTTTTTATTTTCCCTAAAAATCACCTACATTTGCAGAAACTAAATGATTTATCAATGGCGCATTCAACTATAACACAGGCACAGTTTACGGCGTTGGCAATTGGGGCGACGGCTAAGGATATGGGTATTACAGCCACCGAATTGTACAACCGTCTTAAACGTGTGGGGTTGATAAAACGCTTGTTAATAGATTGTTATGATGTTCTTCATACCGAAAGCATAAATGGTGTGATTTGGAATGTGAAGGAGGCATTAAAGAATTGGGAGGCAAAATTTTCTGAAAAAGGAGGTTCGTTATGAGAGATCAAGTTTTATGGCGAAAGACAGGACGAATAGCCGCAATTCTTGCTGAGCGACTTGGCGTCGATATCGAATGCGCTTTCGATATCTTTTACAATTCTCACGAATACGAATTATTTGCTAATCCCGACAGCGGATTGCAGTTGCTTAGCGACGAATATATTCTTAATGATTTGATTAACGAATTAAAGTTAAATTCTGTCACCTCTACAACCAACTAACTATGGACGTCTTCAACCGATATTCGCCGTTTATTCAGGATTATATTTACCGCAATGGGTGGCAAACGCTGAGGGCGGTGCAGAATGCGGCTGGTGAGGCTATCTTTACCACAAACGCCGATGTGCTGCTGTGCGCCTCTACCGCGTCGGGCAAAACTGAGGCTGCGTTTTTCCCTATGCTGACCCTCTTAGACGAAGACCCTTCTAAATCTGTTGGAATACTTTATATAGCACCACTTAAAGCATTGATCAACGACCAATTCGGTAGGCTTGAAGAACTTTGTCAAGAGGCGGCTATTCCCGTTACTCGTTGGCACGGCGACGTGTCGCAAAGCAAAAAGCGAAAACTGCTAAACCATCCCGCAGGTGTGTTGCAGATTACTCCCGAATCGCTTGAAGCACTGTTGATTACTAAACACGCTATGATTCCGTCGCTATTTTGCGACCTGAGATTTATAGTTATCGACGAAATTCACTCTTTATTGCGGGGCGATAGAGGATATCAGACTTTTTGCCTTATTCAGCGGCTCTGCTCTATTGCCGATTGCAACCCCCGCCGTATTGGCCTCTCAGCCACAATAGGCAATCCCGTTGAGGCAGGACGTTTCCTTTCTTCGGGAAGTGGTCACCAAACTGTTATTCCAAAAATTGAAGGCGCAAAAGACCGTTGGAGACTATCTGTGGAGCACTTCTTTAACACTGCGCCACAAGCGTCAGACGATAAAACAGAGCAAATCTCTACGCCTGTGCCCGATGCGCCCACCGATACTGCTCCCAAGGCTGCCGACCCGGGTATAGGTTATATTTTTGAACATACCAAAGATGCCAAGTGCTTGATTTTTACCAATTCGCGCGAGGAGTGCGAAAGTGTCTGCCAACAACTTCGCCAATATTGCGAGGTAAACGGCGAACCTGATCGTTTTCTTATTCATCACGGAAACCTCTCTGTATCGTATCGCGAGAGTGCCGAGGAGGATATGAAAGATGATGAATCGCTGATGTCGGTATGCGCCACTGCCACTTTGGAACTTGGTATCGACATCGGACGTTTGGAACGTGCGTTTCATATCGACGCACCGTTTACTGTTTCGGGATTTCTGCAACGTCTCGGTCGCACAGGTCGCCGTGGAAACCCGTCTGAAATGCATTTTGTTATGCGTGAGGAGCATCCCGAATCGCGTGCTATGCTGCCCGACAATATTCCGTGGTATTTGATTCAGACTATCGCGCTGATACAGTTATACATAGAGGAGCGTTTTGTGGAGCCGCCGCGCACAGGTCGTCTGCCGTTTAGTCTGCTTTATCATCAGACTATGAGCACTTTGGCTTCGTGTGGCGAAATGACCGCCGCCGAACTCGCTTCGCGTATCCTCACTCTCAGCGTTTTCAAAACTATCTCGCAAGACGATTACCGCATACTTTTGCGACACCTTTTAAAAACCGACCATATTGTACGCACCGAAAATGGAGGTTTGATTACGGGTCTTACCGGCGAGCGAGTGGTTAATAACTACAAGTTTTACGCTGTGTTTCAAGAAAATTTGGAATATACAGTTCGTAGTGATTCTCAGGAACTTGGCACAATAGTTAAGCCGCCGCCAGTGGGAGAGAAGATTGCCATTGCGGGTCGTGTGTGGGCTGTGGATAGTGTTGACCACAATCGTCACGAGGTTTACTGCACATTGGTTAAGGGACGTGTTCCGGCATATTTTGGCGATTGTGCGGGCGACATTCACACCCATATTCTCGAAAAGATGTATTTGATTCTTAACGGCTCAGAATCATACCGTTATCTAATGCGAAACGCCGTTTTGCGTCTTCGCGACGCACGAGAACTGTTTCAAAAGTCGGGATTGGTGCAGAGTCCGCTCATCAACCTTGGCGGAAGTATGTGGGCGCTGTTTCCGTGGCTTGGCACATACGCGTTTTTGGCGTTGGAGAGGTTTTTGAAAATTCGTTGTGCCGCACGGCTTGGTTTAAAGGGACTTAGTCCGTGCCGACCTTACTATATGCAGTTTACGATGCGCACCACCGCCGAGGAGTTTTATCAAATCACCACCGAGGAGGCGCAGGCAGATTTTTCTCCCCTTGCGCTCGTCTACCCGAATGAAAATCCCATTTTTGAGAAATACGACCTCTACGTACCCGAAAGTCTTGTAAAAAAAGGCTTTGCGTACGGCGTGCTTGATATTGAAGGAATGAAAGAAAGGGTGTTGCAGTGGGGTAGGAGAGTAGGAGTAGTTGGGGAGAAAAATAATACCACCTTGATTAATTCTTCTACCAAAAGTTTGCACCAACGATAATAATTTGATATATTTGCGATACAGAATTTTAACTTATTAGTTTATGGCAACAGATACTAAGCAAAATAATACTCAGCAATTAAGTGGCAAACTTACCAATGCTCAATTGGAACTGATGAAATTATTCACTCTGAACCTTTCATCAGAAGAGATGAAGTTGTTGAAAAAAACGCTTACATCTTTTGTTGACGAAATTACACAACGTCAATTAGATGAATACGTTGGCAATGGTAAATACCCACTTGGTCAACAACTTGCTAATGAACATCTCCGTATTCCTTATTGATTATGGAGAGGATAACGCTCGACACCAATTGTTTGTTGGAGGTGCTTTCTCGGCAATCTCCTATGCATTATATTTGGGAAAAGATACTCTTAGGCGATATTGTGTTGTGCGTTACAACTGAGATAATGTGCGAGTATGCCGAGATGTTGGAACAACATTCTTCACCTCAGATAGCGCAGAGGGTGATGTTCCAACTTGAAAATATGACTAATTTAGAAAAGATTAGCACCTATTTCAGGTGGAATCTTATTAAGCAAGACCCCGATGATAATAAGTTTGTTGACTGTGCCATCGCCGCCAATTCTAAATTTATAGTGAGCAACGACAAACATTTTGAGGTTTTACGAAGAAAAACTATTTGGCCTCGTGTTAGTTTAAAAACTTTAAAAGAATACCACGAGCATCTTTCGGCAAGATACTCGTAGCATATTTCATTGATTTTAATCCTCCCTTATCACTGCCTCTTCAAAATCTTTACTTATAGCCACAAACTCGGCAAACACATTGTCGGTCATTGGGATACCGTTTTTAAGGCGTTCGGCTTTGCGGCGTTTTTCGGGGTCGCCGGGTATCATCACCTCCTTGCCTTCGAGCGGACGCATCGAGCGGATATATTCTGCCAACGACTTCATACGTTTGGCAAAGTTGGCGGCGTTGGTAAACTTGCTTATGTCTATTGCGTGAAAAAAGTGAGATATTCCGCGTTTCTTGGTCATATCAGAATGAAACATCGGCATAAGGTCTTTGCCTAAGTCGCTGCCGGTGAGCACACTACATAAAATTTCTACCATCATTCCAAGACCGTAGCCCTTGTAATCTCCAATCGGGCGGACACATTTCGCGGCGTGAGGGTCGGTGGTGAAATGTCCTTCGGCATCGTAAGCGCAACCGTCTTCAAGTGTTAGTCCCGCTTCCTTATAGTTACGCACGTGATTCCAAGAGATTACGCTTGTTGCCATATCAAGGCTGAGAGGTTCTTCGCCCTCGATGGGACACGCAAAACAAATCGGATTTGTGCCAAACATAGGCTCTACGGCGTTGAACGCCTTTACAAGAGAGTTTGTATTGGTGAAAGCGAATCCGAGCATATTGTGCTTGGCGGCGTAGATGGTGAAATATTCTGCCGCGCCAAAATGCGACGAGTTTCGCACTGCGCAACATCCTGAACCGTTTTTTGAAGCCATATCAATGCAGAAATCCATT
>JAGCYI010000190.1 GCA_017960885.1 Bacteroidales bacterium | reverse complement strand
CCTTTATTAACGTGGTAATAATCAAGGTATTCAGCGAGTTGAGATTCACCGCGTTCGTTGTAGGCGTTGCCGCGCCAAATTTTCATTTCAATAATGTATTGTTTGCCTAAGTAGTCGATAATCATATCGGTACGAGAGCGGTCTCGGGTTTGGGCTTCGATGTAATAATTACCAATACCGTTGATTATAGGACGAATGTAAAGCATAAAGAAACGGCGACCTTCTTCTTCCTTGAAATTCTGTTCGTTACCACCATAAATATCATTAAAATGAATAGCAAAACGTTCGAGAATCTTGTCTACTTTTAAGATTCCATTTTCTACAAACTGATTTTTTTCGATGCTACCTTGGTCGTAAATACGGTTTTGGATTTGTTCCTCGTTCATAAAAAGGTTGTACATCCAAGTTTCCATAATGCGGTTAAAGATAGCCACTTTGCCGTTTACATCCTTGATATAGTTAAACATAGCGGCTATTTCGATATGCTTGGTATATGTATTGAAACTCTCTTCAATGCCGTTATAAAGAATACCCTTCAAAAGGTCTTTCATTTTGGGAAAATCTTCTAATTTCTTTGCCAAATCGTCAAAAAAAGTATTCTTTTCTTTCAGCAAAAGATTTACAGCCTTTAAAACACCTTGGTGATTCCATCCGAGATTTTGGCTGTCGATCATAAGGCATATTTTAGATACAAAAAACGGATAACCAGATGTATAGTCGGTAATTAACTGAGCAATAGAATTAATATCCATACCAGTTTTATGGTCGGCTTCATATTCTTGAAGCATTTTTTCGATACCTTCCTTTGATAGCGACATATTTTCATCGAAAGGCACGGCAATGTTCCACGGACTATTGTACTGATGCTCAGCATCGGGGCGCACTTTAAGTTTGAGATTTTTGATGTCGTAAACACCAGCGAGAATTACAGATTTGAATGTAGGTACTTTCCTACGGTTCAAATACTTATTACGCAAAAGTCGCAAAAACTCTATAAACGATTCGTAATTGCTTGCATTGTCAACCTCGTCGATAATCAGAACTATTGGCTTGGTGGAGTTTGTATTGATATCAACAATTAAGTCCGAAAAGATTTGTGGTTGAATTACATAGTCTTTTGCTTGATCTACAACCTCGAAAATGACATTTTTTACAAAGTCGTTAGCATTTTGGGTTTCTCCGTTTCTGATTGCAGACTTTAAGGCACAAGCAAACGCGTATGCAAACGAATCGTTGGTTCTAAATTCTGATTCGCCCATACTCTCAAAACTTATCGAAAACACTACATAATCATTGCTCAACCGCTCGGTCAAGTGGTAAAGCGTTGTTGTTTTTCCATATTGACGACCACGGTTAATGGTGATATATTCACCCTTAGCAACCATTTGTTCGATAGTTTCGAGCCGTTTGGTAATATCCACCATATAATGCTCATCGGGGTAGCAAGTACCAGTAATGTTGAATCTGCGCATAGTTCATTTTTATTTTCCGCAAATATAAAAAAAATTTTTCCTTTTTTCATTTGCATATTCCGCAAATCTCTTTTATCTTTGAAATGCGAAAAAATAGTATCAAAATGGATCAAAACGAATCACTCAAAAAAAACAAAAACCGCGATGCTATTATCAAAATTGCAAGGCAGGTTTTTAATAAATATGGGTACGACAAAACCCGTATGGATCACATTGCCAAGGCGGTAGGCAAGGGCAAGAGTTCTATTTACTACTATTTTAAAAGCAAGGAACAGATTTTTCAGGCTGTGGTGTTGAAAGAGGCTATCGCTTTCCGCCGAAATATGATCGACTCTATCAACAGCAACGAAAACCCCGCCGACAAAATCAAAACCTACATCATCACACGAATGAACACCATCAAGGTGTACAACAATTTTCACTCCGCGTTGAAAAACACCCGTTTGCGCCATATCGACTTTGTGCGCCGTTTGAATATTTTTTACGACAACGAGGAAATCCGCCTGTTTCACAATATCTTAGAGGAGGGTGTGGAGAAAAATTATTTCAGCATTACCAACCTTGATATGGCGGCAGTGGCAATAATTATGGCGGTGAAGGGTATCGAAGACTATATTCTCCGCACCGAAAATCCCGCATTGTTTACCAATCGAATCGACGGCCTGCTCAGAATCATTCTCCACGGCATTGTCCGTGACAAAAACGACCTTTAAAACTTCGCAAAATGGAAACAGCAAACTCTAAAAAGGCAACGGTATTGTGGGTGGACGACGAAATCGACCTCTTGAAAGTGCAGATTCTGTTTCTCAAAAGCAAGGGCTACGAAATTGAAACCGCTTACAACGGCAACGACGCGCTCGAATTGGTGAAAAACAATTTTTTTGATATTATTTTTCTCGACGAAAATATGCCGGGACTCAGCGGTTTGGAAACTCTCCGCGAAATCAAGAAGATAAAGCCCGACATTCCCTGCGTAATGATTACCAAAAACGATGGCGAGGAGTTTATGGACGATGCTGTGGGCTACAATGTGGCTGACTACCTTATCAAGCCGGTTAACCCAAACCAAATTTTGCTTTCCATCAAGAAAAACCTCGAAAACACCCGCCTCATTACCAAAAAAACCACCGAGGACTATCAACAGGAGTTCCGGCAACTGAGCATCGACCTCTGTTCGGTAAGCAATTTTGCGCAGTGGACCGATTTGTTTAAAAAAATTGTGGATTGGGAACTAAAACTCGACGGCATTGCCACCGACAAAACCCTTTCTGAGATACTTGCAGCGCAAAAAGAGGAGGCTGACCGTGAATTTTGCCGTTACATCGAAAAAAACTACGAACGTTGGCTCACAGGCAATCGCGACGACCGCCCCATAATGCAGCCCGACATTTTTAAAGAAAAAATTCTCCCTGCCATCAAAAACGGCGAAAAAATATTTTGGATTGTAATAGATAATCTGCGTTTCGACCATTGGAAAATTCTCCAACCCATTATTGCACAATATTTTAACGTAGAACACGAGGAGATAATGTGCAGCATTTTGCCCACCGCTACGCAATACGCCCGCAATGCTATGTTTGCCGGACTTATGCCTTTGGACATTGCCAAACATTTCCCCGAACTATGGGCTTACGAAGACGAAATGCACTCTAAGAACAACAACGAGGACAAGTTGATTGAAACCATGCTAAAACGTTTTCGCACCGACATCAAGTTTTATTACTGCAAAACGTTTACCAACAAAGACGGTCAAAAAATCAACGACAATATCCAAAACATTATCAATAACCAACTTAACGTGGCGGTATACAATTTTGTGGATATGATAAGCCATGCCCGTACCGAGGTGTCGATGATGCGCGAACTTGCCGACGACGAGGCTTCGTATCGCGACATTACCAAAACGTGGTTTGAACATTCCGCCCTTTTTGATTTGCTCAAAATACTCTCCGAAACCGATTTTAAGATAATTTTTACCACCGACCACGGCAACGTGAAGGTAAACAACGCCATAAAAATAGTGGGCGACAAAAACCTCACCAACAACCTTCGCTACAAACAGGGACAAAACATAACCTTCAATGCCAAAGAGGTTTACGCTCCCGAAAACGCCGACCGCATAATGCTACCCGCACCCAATATGCGTACACGTTACATTTTTGCGCACCGAAGCGACTTTATGGCTTACCCAAACAACTACAATCATTACGCAAAATATTACAAAGATACATTTCAACACGGCGGCATAAGTCTCGACGAAATGCTTATTCCGCTTATAACCCTCACACCTAAGAAATAATGGAAACAATTGTAATTGAGGATATTAGCAAAATAGACCAAGCGGCACAACAGTTTAGCGAATTGCTTCAAAACCGTTACGCCGACCGCCACTGTATAGTTTTTTACGGCGGAATGGGAGCCGGCAAAACCACTTTTATAAAAGCCTTTTGTCGCAGTCTCGGCGTTGAAGACAATGTTTCGAGTCCCACGTTTGCTATTGTAAATGAATACCTTACAGCAAAAGGCACACGGCTGTTTCACTTCGACCTCTACCGCATCAAAGACCTTGAAGAAGCAATGTCGGCAGGTGCAGAAGACTATCTATACGGTGACGGTATCAGCCTGATAGAGTGGCCCGAAGTGATTGAGCCCATCCTCCCGCCCGACACCCTCAAAGTTACCATCACCGCCGACAACGACCATCAGCGTACCGTAAATATAGAAACTTTCTAACAACTTAAAAACACATCAGTTATGACACAGTGCAGCATCACCGACTACACCTGCATACCGCAAGAAGAACTCCAAGCCGCCACCAAGGGCAAAGAATCGCTCTCAATCGGCGTGCCCTGCGAAGACGAGCACGAAGAAACCCGCACACCGCTCACCCCGATGGCTGTTTCGGCACTTTCCGACGCCGGAATCCACATCAAAATTCAAAAGGGAGCGGGCAAATGCGCCAACTACTCCGATATGGAATATTCTGAGGCAGGTGCCGAACTGTGCCAAAACAAGAAAGATGTGTTTGACTGCGACATAGTTATCAAAGTTTCGGCATTCAGTCTCGACGAAATCGACCTTATGCACCCGCGCCAAACAGTGATTTCGTATCTCGGAATAGCCATTCGCACCAAAGAGTATATTCAAAAACTCTTATCTAAAAAGGTGATAGCCATTGCATTAGAATATATCAAGAGCGACAAAGACTTTTTCCCGATAATCTATTCGCACAGCGAAATTGCAGGACGTAGCGCAGTGATAACGGCTGCCGAATACCTCGGTCGTCAGCGTGGCGGCAAAGGCGTATTGTTAGGTGGCGTAACTGGCATAACTCCCGCATCGGTGGTGATAATCGGTTCAGGCACAGCGGCTTTGTTTGCCGCACGCACAGCCGACAATTTTGGCGCTGAGGTAAAGGTGTTCGACGATTCGGTATACAACCTTCTCCGCCTAACCCAAAAACTTGGCAAAGAGATATTTACATCAATTCTTCAACCGCAAGTACTCAAAAAAGCGTTAGCCTCTGCCGATGCTGTAATTGGCGCAAAAAGCATTAAGGCTATGCCCTACCCTGTGGTTACCGAAGATATGATTGCAGGAATGAAAAAAGGCAGCGTGATTGTTGACCTAAACATCGAAACGGGTTCGTGCTTTGAAACAAGCCGTCCCACCTCGTTTGAAAAACCCACATTCACCAAATGCGGCATCATACACTACTGTCTGCCCAACATTACGGCACTTGTTCCGCGCACAGCCACCATTGCCATCAGCAACATAATGTACCCGATATTTTTAGAAATCTGCCGCAACGGTGGCGTAAAAGATGAAATCAAGCACAACTACGGCCTCCGCAACGGCATCTACACCTATATGGGCATCCTCACCAACGATTATCTTGGCAAAAAATTCAAAATCTCATCTAAGGATATAAACCTATTCACCGGGGCAATGTAGAGACGTCATATTATGGCGTCTCTACAAAAAATGGCGTCTCTACAATATGGCGTTTCTACAAATACGGATAATTATTTCTTATCATCCCCATATTTCTTTACAAAGGATGTAACCACCTTTTCGATAAACATAAAGAGGTATTCTACGCAGTAACCTGCCAAAAATGCGAGCAACATTGGCGAGAGGGATGCGATACCAAATTGCTGCGTTTTTTCCAAATCACCCCAAAACAATCCGATAGAAAGTCCTGCAAGTGAGGCTAACACAATGCGCAACAAATATTTAGTATTGGTAACGCGCGAGAATGTAAGACTGCGTACCTCGGAAGTGATTTCACGCAATACAAACGAAAGTCCGCCCATAATACCGTACAACAGCGGCAAAAGGTATATACCAATAATCACAAGGTAACTCTGAGCCTGTTGAATAGTGTCGGTATTGGCGGCAACACCCTCCTGAGCGGCATTGAGAGCAGCCTCTTCACGTGCCTGTTTCTTTTTCGAGGAGAATGTAACAAGATTCTGCAAATAATCTACCCAAGGGATAAGATGCTGAATATTAGAAGATTTCTCGTTATCGAGTTCAATCATCTCGTTTTGCAACTGCTCGTTTTCGAGGGCGAGGGCAGAATCATCGGCGCCGTTGTTGAGCACGAGCATAAGTTCGTTGAGACGGCTCTGCTTTTCAGCGATTTTTTGGTTGCACTCTTGAATATGGTTCATACGTGTGCTGCCGAGGAAGAAATAAATCTGTACCAACAGCAAAATAGCCATAATAAATAGCGAGAGAAACGTGTAAACCGTTACCGACCATTGCGATAGCGGCATATGG
>JAGCYI010000189.1 GCA_017960885.1 Bacteroidales bacterium | reverse complement strand
TGATTCGCTCAGCGAAGAAGACCGCAAGGTTTACAAACGTTATCTGGAAAGCGTGAGCCTTGCCCTCAGCCTCGACGACTCGAGCCGCTACGAGGGTTATTGCGACGGTCATATCGACGGACTTGCCGAAGGCCGTGCCGAGGGTCGTGCCGAGGGCGAACATTCCGAAAAATTAGAAACCGCCAAACGTATGAAAACCGATGGCATGCCCATTGATGTTATTTCAAAGTATACCCAGTTATCCATCGACGAAATCGCAAAGTTGTAATACTATTCTGCCATGAACATTATCAAACCCATTTTGATGTCAGCATTAATTGCTGCTGGAACCAACGCCTTTGCGCAGGAGTTCTACACCGACTCCGCTTTTGCTGCGGCTGTGGCAAACGGTACTCGAACCACCACAGGTCTGCCTGGCGACAACTACAAAACCAATTTCGCCCATTACAATATCACCGCCGAATTCCGCACTCTCGAAGGGCATCTCTACGGCTCCGAAACCATTAAATACGATTACAACTGCGGTCAGGGCGACCTTAATTCTATAGTCATCAACCTTTACAGAAACGTCTACAAAGATGGCGTCACCAAGTACAGGCATGTAGATTCGCGCGACAAGTTCAAGGGTGTGGAGATTGAAAAAGTGCAACTTGTGGACAATGGCAGATACACCGACCTGAACATCACCGAATACGGCACCCAGATAGAAGCCGCGCTGCCTGCTCCGCTCACCAAGGGCAATTCTATCACACTATATATAAAGTGGAACACCAAAATTGCAGCCTTCAGCCATATCCGCGGAGGCAAATACAACAATGACACTTGGTTTGTGCCATACTTCTATCCGCAGATAGCAGTCTACGACGATATTTACGGCTGGGACCGTGTGCAGCACTCGGGCAACGAGGAGTTCTATTTTGAAAATGCCAACTACGACGTAGCCCTCACCACCGACCAGTACACCGCAGTATGGGCAACGGGCGTGCTTCAAAATCCCGAAAAGGTGTACGCGCCCACGGTGCTGAAAAAATACCGCGAAGCACTGTCGTCGGGCAACATCACCGACATCATCACCAAGCAAGACCTTGAAAAACACGCTGTTAAAAGCGAGAAAAATATTTGGAAGTTTCACGCCGACTCGGTGCCCGACTTTGTGTTCTGCTGCAGCGCGTCGAGCCAATGGACAGCCAAAAACTTTGAATTAACCTCCGGCAAGCGCACCACTGCAGCCGCCGTTTACCGTAACGCCAAATTCCGCGACAACGTAGATGTGGCAGAAACCACTCTCAAATACCTCAGCCTCAACCGCCCCGGAGTTACATATCCTTATCCGTGGATGACACTGTTTGAAGGTAGCGGCGGAATGGAGTTCCCCATGATGGTAAACGAAGACCTGGACTCGTTTTGGGACGATATGATTTTCACCACATCGCACGAAATCACACACACCTACTATCCTTTCTTAACAGGCATCAACCAAAACACCTACGGCTTTATCGACGAGGGTCTTACGATGTTTGTGCCAGAATACCTGCAAGACAGCCTCACCATCACCAAAAACGCCATAAGCCGTTCTGCCAGATATGTGAGCAACGCTTTTGGCACCACCAACGAGCGTCCTGTGATTACCCCGTCGTACAAAATGAGAGAATTGTGGCCCTTTACTATGGCATCGTACTACACTCCTCAAGTGGGTTACAACATATTGGAAGGCATACTTGGCCGCGAACTTATGGACAAGGCTTTGCATCAGTTCACCTCAGCATGGAGCCGCAAGCACGCCCACCCCTACGACTTTTTCTACACGTTGGAAGCCATGTCGGGCAAAGACCTTAAATTCTTCTACCAAAACTGGTTTGTAAACACCGGCTCAGCCGACCTTGGCATCAAGAACGTTTACCGCGACGGCACCACAAACTACATCATTCTCGAAAACTTTGGCGAAAAATATGTTCCCGCTCTTATCAAGATAACCTACATCAACGCAGCCACAGAAAGCATCTACCAAAGTGCCGAAATGTGGCGCAATGGCGACCGCACATGCACCATCGCCCTGCCTGGTCCACAGATATCACAAGTGGAACTCCTTACTGAGTACATCCCCGACAACGACTCTCAGAACAATAATTTTTATATCCAAAAATAATCACAATGAAAATAAAATCATTACTACTTACAGCACTAATTACATTAACGGCATTGACCGCTAGTGCCGACGAGGGCATGTGGCTTCTCAATATGATCGGCAAAAACTACAAGCAGATGAAAGCCCAGGGTTTCCGACTAAAACCCGAAGACATCTACAGCATTAAAAAATCTTCGCTAAAAGACGCTGTGGTTAACTTCGGCGGATACTGCACTGGCGAAATTGTTTCTGACCAAGGATTGTTGTTCACAAACCACCACTGCGGCTACACCAGCATTCAGCAGCACAGCAGTGTTGACCACAACTATCTTAAAGACGGTTTCTGGGCTAAGACCTTGAAAGACGAGATTCCCACTCCAGGACTCTACGTGCAATTTATGCAAGAGATTCGCGACGTTACCGACGATATTCTCAAGGATGTTACCCCTGCACTTTCTGAAAACGAACGCCAGAAAACCATCAGACGAAACTCCGAAGCCCTTACCGAACTCGCAAAAAAAGAGTTCTCTGCCGACTATTACGACATTGTTATCAAGCCTTTCTTTTCGGGCAACGCATACTATATGGTTATCTATATTAACTACAACGATGTACGCTTTGTAGGTGCAGCTCCCGAGTCGATTGGCAAATTTGGTCACGACACCGACAACTGGATGTGGCCCCGCCATACAGGAGACTTCTCTATTTTCCGAGTTTACACAGCTCCCGACGGCTCTCCTGCTAATTATTCCGAAAAAAACATCCCCCTCAAGCCCAAGCACTTCCTCCCCATATCGATTGCTGGCTACAAAGAGGGCGACTTTGCCATGACGTTAGGTTTCCCCGGCAGCACCGAGCGTCACTCCACAAGCTTTGAGATTATCAAAGACATGGAGAACCAGAACCATATCACATCATACGTGCGCGGCATACGTCAGGATATTATGAAAGCCGACATGGAGGCCGACGAAGCCATCAGAATCAAATACGCCACTAAGTACTCGCATTCGAGCAACTATTGGAAAAAATTCATCGAAGCCAACAAGAGCCTCAAAGAGCAGAAAACCGTAGAGGAGAAACAGGCTCAGGAACGCGCTTTTATGCAGTGGGTAAACGCCGACCCAAAACGCAAAGCAGAATACGGAACAGTGTTAGACAGCATCAAGTACGCTTGCGAAAACCTCGCTCGTTTTGAAAAAATCTACTACTACGTGCTTGAATGCGTTTTGAACAACGGTATGGAATTTTTCAACCCCTCATACTACGCCATGCAGTCGCTCGCCAAGATTGCCGACAAGGAAGAAATTAGAGCCAAGGCCGATGAGTTTTTCAAGGACTACAACAAGCCCACCGACTACAAAGTGTCGAAGGCAATGGCTAAGACACTCTTAGAGAACGTCACCCCTGCCGAAATTGAAAAATATTTTGGAAAAGAGACAGCCGACTACTTTACCAAATACGGAAATCCCGAAAACCTCATCGACACAGCATTCCTCAAAAGCACCATTTTAGACAAAGAAGGATTCTACGAGTTTTTAGACGACACATCTGGATTGGCACGCCTTAAACTGATAGCCGACCCAGCCTTTGAATACAGCCGCAACGTGCTCAACATCTATTTCGCCCTCAACGAGTACACCAAGAAATATGAGGACATGCTCGACGCCGCACGCCGCCGCTACACCAAAGGCAGCATTGCTATGAACCCCAAGGCTCTCACCTACCCCGACGCCAACTTCACCGAACGCTTGTCGTACGGAACTGTGCAGACCTACACATCGCGCACATTCAAACCCGAAGCCGGCAAAACCGACGGTGTAATCCGCACCACCAACGACGGAGTGCTCATGAACTACTTCTGCACACTCAAAGGCGTGATGGAGAAAGAGATTCCCGGCGACTACGAATTTGACGTATCACCCAAGCTCAAAGAACTTTACAATAAAGGCGACTACGGACGCTACGCCGACCAAGACGGCACAATGCACGTATGCTTCCTCACCAACAACGACATCACCGGTGGCAACAGCGGAAGCCCCGTAATCGATGGATACGGACGTCTGATTGGTCTCGCTTTCGACGGAAACTCTGAATCTATGTGCTCCGACTGGATTTTCAACTCTGATTTCCAACGCTGCATCAATGTTGACATCAGATATGTGCTATTCGTAATAGAAAAATACGGCGAATGCCAGCGTTTAATCGACGAACTCACTATAGTTCAATAGTTTTTCATATTATCATTTAAAACTAAGCGGATAAAGTCACATTTTTTTTGCGATTTTATCCGCTTTTTTATTATCTTTGCATATTAAATTTTTTTAACAAAAAAAGTTGACTTTTGCCCGATTTTTGCTTATTTTTGAAATCGAGAAAACTCATATAATATGGTTAGTACTTCCGACTTAATATACAGGCAGTTCAAGGACGTTGAGAAAGACGATTTCCAGTACATTTACCGAGGCGACGTAACCCCGAAGCTCATCATGAATGTACTTGATTTTGCCAAGAGCAACCTAGCCAAAGCCGAAGACACCAAAAAACTCAAAAACAGAATCTACTACATCATGGGCGAGAGCCTTCAAAACATCGCCCGACACCAGGTTGCCAACGACACCGACTCTGCCGACAACTCTGCAGTAGTAGTTATCCATAAGAAAAAGAACAAGTACTACATAGTTACGGGCAACCTTATGCCGCGTTCGGAGGAAGATGTGCTCAAAGACAAGCTCGACCATATCAACTCGCTCTCTCCCGAAGAACTCAACGACTTTTGCCGCGACATACGCCTCACCACAGGATTTACCGAGAAGAGCGGTGCAAGCCTCGGCCTTATAGAGATGGCAAAAAAATCTGGCAACAAGCTCCAATACTCGATGTCGCCCGTTGACGACACCAAGACATATTTTTACCTCAGCACCGAGGTGCTCACCCAGATCGACAGTCCGCAAAGCGAATACGATTTTTCGCTGCCCGACATTATCGACGCCCACGACTTCCTCAAAAAAAACGAGATAATCTTTTCGTTCAAAGGCGACTTCAACCAAGACAACCTGCTGTCGCTATTGTCGATACTCAACAACGGCATGAACGCTTCGCCGGTGCGCATCAAACTGTTCAGCATTATGGTGGAACTTTTGCAGAACATTGTTAAGCACGCCGACAACCTCGATTCCGACACCACATGGAAAGCCGGCATTTTCTTTATTTGCGAAAAAGAAGACCGCTTTACTCTTGTGGCTGGCAACTACATTTTGCACAGCCTGACACAAGACCTTCAAACACGTTTCGACAGAATCAACGCCATGAATTCTGACGAGCTCAACGAGGAGTACAAAAAAATATTATTTAATTTTGACTATATTAATCCAGTATCTACAGGACTGGGTATCATAGACATACGCAGAAAATCAGGTGAAAAAGTCGAATATTCTGTCAAAAAAATTAGCAACGAAATCGACTTTCTTACCGTTAAAGCGATAATAAGGAAACAAGTGTAAAAACAACATCAAATAAGAAATCGAACAGACACGAACATGAAGCCATATATCAAAACAGCCACAGCCGACACGCCGAGCGTGATTTTGGACGCCGAAAGGGGCATCTTCGAGATTTCTCAGATGTCTCTTCCTGAGGACGCGGTAGACTTTTACTCTCCCATACTCGCTTGGCTGAAAGAATACGCGCAAAATCCTAACCCTGAGACGGTGTTCAACATGAAACTCGAATATTTCAACACGGCATCGAGCAAACAGTTGATACAGATCCTCCTTATATTGCAGGAGATGAAAACCCGCTCAAACGTTCTTGTAAAATGGTTCTACAAGGAAATCGACGAAGACATGCTCGCTCTCGGAGAAGAGTACAAGCAGATTATGCAGATTCCTTTTGAACTCACCATTGTCCCGTAAATGGTACTCAACTACATTTGGATAGGGTTCTTCGTTATCGCCTTTGTTGTGGCGGCGATAAAATTAATCTTTTTTGGCGACACTGAGATATTCCCGAACATGGTGTCGAGCATTTTCGACATGAGCAAAAGCGGATTTGAAATATCTCTCGGACTTACCGGCGTGCTCACTTTGTGGACTGGGCTTATGCGTGTGGGCGAAAAAGGTGGAATGACAAATGTAATCGCCAAAGCTTTCGGTCCTTTTTTCCGTAGACTATTTCCCGAAATACCGGCAGGACACCCCGCAATGGGCAGTATCATTATGAATTTTAGCGCTAATATGCTCGGATTAGACAATGCCGCAACACCTCTCGGCCTTAAAGCCATGAATCAGATGCAGGAGCTAAACCCTAACAAAGATACAGCTTCAAACGCCCAAATCATGTTTCTAACGCTCAACGCATCGGGACTCACCATCCTACCGATGACAATCATGGTATACCGAATCCAACTGGGAGCCTCCGACCCTTCTGATATCTTTATTCCTATTCTGCTTGCCACCAGCGCCAGTACTTTCGCAGGTCTTTTGGCTGTGTGTATCAAGCAGAAAATCAAGCTATTTGACCCCATAATTTTGCTATACGTAGGATTATTTCTTGCTTTAGAAGTGGCAATAGTGCTGGGCGTAAGAACAATGGATAAGGAAACAGTGTCGCAAGTAAGCAGCATAACAGCAAACGCCATTATTTTTACGGTGATAATCTCATTCATAGTAATGGCTATGATTAAAAAGGTTAACGTTTACGAAGCATTTGTAGACGGCGCCAAAGAGGGTTTCACCACTGCCATCAAAATCATACCCTACCTTGTGGCAATGCTCGTGGCAATAGGCGTTTTCCGCACATCAGGAACACTCACACTCATCACTGATGGCCTTGCTGCACTTTTGGAACAGATAGGTGTTGCCACCGACTTTATTCCTTCGCTGCCCACTGCATTTATGAAACCTCTCAGCGGTAGCGGTGCACGTGGAATGATGATAGATTGCATGCAAACCTACGGAGCAGATTCGTTTGCCGGACGTCTCAGCTGCACAATGCAAGGCGCTGCCGACACCACATTCTATATCATAGCGCTTTATTTCGGTTCGGTGGGCATCAAAAATAGCCGTTACGCTATCACCACCGGACTTATCGCCGAGGCCGCCGGCATAATTGCTGCCATATTTGTAGCATACCTGTTTTTTAGTTAAAGAATCAAAAAAATGTCGCTTATAAACTCGTTAGCATCGATATTATTTAAGTCAAACCACCGCCGAGTAGACCTCTACATCAAGTATCCCGACGAAACTCAGTTTAAGGTGTTCAACAGCCTTGTAAAAACTGCGCAAAACACCGAAATTGGTCAACGATACAATTTTAAGGAGATTATGTCACTTGGCCCACAAGCATTTGCCGACCGTGTTCCTGTAAACACTTACGAAGGCGTCAAGGCAGATATCGAACGTGTGGCTGCTGGCGAGGACAACATTCTTTGGCCATCAAAAACCAAATGGTTCGCTATGAGCAGCGGCACCACCGACGACCGCAGCAAATATATCCCCATCACCACCGACAGCCTTCACAAATGCCACTTCAACGGAGGCAGAGATGTGGTTTCAGTATATCTCAAAGATTTTCCTAAAACCAATCTTTTCAGTGGCAAAACCCTCGCCATCGGCGGCAGCCGGCAAATCAACCGTTTGGGCGAAGGCTCATTCTGCGGCGACCTCAGCGCTGTGCTCATCAGCAACCTCCCCTACTGGGTGCGCAAACGCCGTACTCCCGGTTTGGAAATAGCCCTGATGGAAAACTGGGACGAGAAACTTGAAAAAATGGCGCAAGTGGTATCCAAGGAGAATGTAACAAGCATTTCGGGCGTTCCCTCGTGGACTCTGGTGCTTTTCCGCAAGATATTGGAAATCACTGGCAAAAACAATATTTCGGAGGTGTGGCCAAACCTTAGCCTCTTTATGCACGGCGGAGTAAGTTTCAAACCATATCGTGCACAATACGAGAAACTTATCCCCAACAGCAACATCACTTACCTCGAAACATACAACGCCAGCGAAGGATTTTTCGCTTTCCAAAACGAGCAAGACAAGGACGATATGCTGCTCATGCTCGACTACGGCATCTACTACGAATTTATCCCGATGACTGAGTTCGACAGCCCCTACCGCAAGGCGATACCTCTGTGCGATGTAAAAACCGGAGTCAACTATGCCATGGTGATTTCTACCAACGGCGGACTTTGGCGTTACATCATCGGCGACACGGTGGAGTTCACATCAGTACGTCCATACAAGATACACATCACCGGCCGCACCAAGCATTTTATCAACGCCTTTGGCGAGGAGCTTGTGGAAGACAACGCATCACGAGCCATCCGACTTGCATGCAACGCCACAGGTGCCGACATCAAAGACTACACCGCCGCACCAGTATATATGCAGACCCAGAAACGCGGCTGTCACCAATGGCTGATTGAGTTTAACATCATGCCCAACGATTTGGACACGTTTGGCAATATCCTTGATAATGAACTAAAAAGGTTGAATTCCGACTACGACGCCAAACGCTACAAAGACATATCGCTCACCGCGCCCGAAATCACTATCGCCCGTCAAAACCTGTTTGACGACTGGCTCAGAAGCAAGGGTAGAATCGGTGGTCAGAACAAAATTCCACGGCTGGAAAACAACCGCAGTATTATTGACGAACTACTTAAGATGAACACCGCTAAATAGTTGACGGTTAGGTTATAATATGATTAATAGATTTTACATATTATTATCCATTGCGCTGATAGTGCCGCTGATATCCAAGGCGCAGAACGACAGCATTGCTACGCCACGATACAGCGACGAATACGACTTTCTGTTTTTCGACAAACCTGACACGTCGAAACTCTCGCTCCACATCTACGAACACAACTTTTTTAAGAACAACGAGTATTTCGGCGACTTTGTAAAAGGCTACACCCTTGTGGGATTCAACTTCATGCCCGAAATCACCTACCGTCCGTGGAAGAAATTGGAGGTTTCCGCCATGTGGAACGTGCTCAAATACCACGGCTACGACAATTTTTCGGAATACAATCCCTACATCCGCATCAGGTTTCACGCCACCGACAAACTGAGCGTAACTCTCGGATACTTAGACGCCCACGTGCAGCACCAGCTCATCGAGCCAATCTACAATCCCGAACGCTACATCACCAACAACGTAGAAAACGGACTCCAGCTAAAATACTCAGGTCCGCGCTACTACGGCGACCTCTGGCTCAACTGGGAAAAATTCATCCTCTGGGACGACCCTTGGCAGGAACGTCTCGCCGTAGGACACATCTCTAAACTGCGCGTTCTCGACCGCTCTATAAAAGCCGACATCACAGGACAGTTTCTGATTTGTCACCGAGGAGGTCAGATCGACGCCTCCGACGGTCAGGTGCAGACTCTCGAAAACGGCGCCATAGGTTTTGAATTTAGCAAGCCGCAAGCCAACGGCGACAACTGGTATCTCCTAATGAAAAACCTCTTTGTGCAGTATCACGCCATCGACCGCACCAACGACCTCCCCTATTTCGACGGCTTCGGCATCTACAACAAGCTCTTGGCTCGATACAAAGATTTCGGATTCGTTTGCGGACACTGGTACGGCAATATGTTTATGAATTTCCGTGGCGACCCGCTCTTTACATGTCAGGCCATATACAAAGAAAACAACCGAAACGAGCGGGCTATTGTTTTCAACGAATTGTATTATAGCCACAAATATAATAATATTTTATCATTAAAAGTTGGTTTGAATACTTTTTATAACCTTTACAACGACGACCTCGAATACTTTTATATGATAAGCATGATATTCGACGGCAATTTCAACCTTTTAAAAAACAAGAGAAAATGAAAAAGATTTTTTACTTAATAGCCTTGATAACCCCTCTCCTATTCTCCTGCACCGAAGAGAATCTTGGGGAACCCGTCACCACCAACTACACAGTGTCGATTGTGCGCGAATGTCTTGCCCCCGAAGAACTTACTCCCGTAACCGACCAAGCTTTAGTTACACTGAATATCAGAGGTACTGAATATAAGGAATATACCGACTCTCTATTAAACGCTAACTTTAAGGATATTTTATCGGGAACTGCCACTGTTACAATCACCTACCAAGGTTTTTCACAAACCAAATATGTGGTAAACATCATCGACAAAGAATCGCAGAGCACCTCGGTAAGCATGATACCTTCATCGGGCAAATACGCCGCTGAGCTGTCGGGAGTTCTCACCGCTGCCGGAACCACCATACCACAGGATATCAACATTATCATCACCCCGCAAGACACTGTAAGCAACCTTATCAAACACAGCGGCAAAGGTAGCGTAAGTTCTGTTTATGTAGAAAATCTCACTCGCAAGGTGATTGCAGCAAAAGATGGTAAGTTTTCTGTCACAATGCCTGCCACAAGTGCAGGAATAGGTTACACCATTGTTGCCGACGACTTTATCGACCCTGTTTCAGGGGAAATGTTTAAATGCGTTGCCCAGGACATCTCACTATACAGTGGCAAAAAAAGCGTGATGCAAATCAAGTACGTTCAACCGGAATAGTTGAAGCTTTGGTTCTGTTAAACGCTTCTATCGCACTCATTATCATCAACATCATAATAAAAGTAATAGAAAAATCACCGATAGAATGTGTAAACATCACCTCAGTGATAAAACCCACTGCGAGTGCTATACCATACAAAAACAAGGGCAGAAATCCATATTTAACACCTGCCACAAACGGCACCGCTAACAAGCCCAGCAAAAGCAATAAGCCAACAATCCCCAACCCTATCAATGAGTCAAAATATTGGTTGTGACTGTTGTACTCTGCGTATCCAGAATCAAGATAGCCATCTATAAAAAACTGACCTGTAAGAGCTTCCATAGTGTCGCCCACTCCGCTACCAAGAATCGGATGTTTCGCTATCAAACGTGTTGAACTTTTCCATATAACTGTACGGCTATTGATAAAATCAAGATTCTTCTCTTCGGTAAGGTATTTGTTTGATGGCTGATCCTCTACCACTAAGACACTTTGTATCTTTCTGAGCATATCCCGTCCTCTACCTGACCCAAACATCAACGAAGCGGAAACAACAACACCTACCAGCACTACTACGCCAACCAAACGATGTTTCTTGGCAAAAAACTCATACCCGGCTATAACGCAAATTATTATTGCAAACACTATATAATTAATGCGGTTACAAAGCAAAAACAAGAATCCTATGCAGAAGAGTGTAATGCCCGACAACACAACCACACGCCAAGGCTTGAAACCACTTTGGTAAAAATTGGTGTATAGCACCATCAATACCACATTAACAAAAAAGGCGAGATAATGGGGATTTTCGAAATGCGACAGCTGAATATACGAGAAAAAGCTGTAGCCACAACTGAGTGACACAAGCAACCCTTTGTCGCGGTATCCAGGAATGCGGTGGTCAAAGAAAACACGGCCGTTTACATCGTAACAACTGTCGAAATACGACAATATCAGACATATTACCATTGATACCAGCACTCCCAGACAGAATATTTGCACTATGGTACTATGACGTTTAATCACACCCCCTATTTTGGCGATAACAAGCAGGCACGGCATGGCAAACAGCGGCAGATGTCTTGTAATCATGGTTAATCCTCGGTCGGTATTATATGTCCATAACAGAGAAACCACCTCCCATAACAAATAAGCGGATGTAATCAGCAGCACCGCTTTTTCGGCAAAGGTGAGTTTTGTCGTCTTGAAATTCTTCCAAAATTCGGGGTTGATCACCGCAAACAGCGCAAACGAGCCCAAAATATAATTCGCACTCTGCCAAGCAAACGGTATCAGAAATACAAACGCTGCACAGCAGGCAAAGGCTAGAAACTTGACAATCCGGGTATATAGTTCCATATTTTTTGAAATTTGAGGGCAAAATTACAAAAAAGCGAGCCGAAAAGCAAAAATTATATTATCTTCGCCCTACAAAAAAACACAAACATTCAGTCATGGATTTAAAAAGCAAAGTTAACACTACCGGCCGTTTGATGGCTGCCGCCCGTGGTTTGTGGCGCGCCAACGGCATGAAAAAACAACATTTCGGAAAACCGATTATAGCAATTGCAAACTCGTTTACTCAGTTTGTACCTGGTCACGTACATCTCGACGAGTGCGCCAAAATAGTAAAACAAACAGTTGAAGACCTCGGATGTTTTGCCGCCGAATTTAACACCATTGCCATCGACGACGGTATAGCAATGGGTCACGACGGCATGCTATACTCGCTGCCCTCGCGCGAAATCATTGCCGACAGCGTGGAATATATGTGCGAGGCTCACAAGGCCGACGCTTTGGTGTGCATATCAAACTGCGACAAGATTACTCCCGGTATGCTTATGGCGGCTATGCGTCTGAATATCCCCACTGTGTTTGTTTCGGGCGGACCTATGGAGGCAGGTCGTTACAACAACGGCAAAATAGACCTCATCGACGCTATGATTATGGGCGGCGACAGCGCTGTAAGCGAGTCTGAACTCGAAAAGATTGAAAAAATAGCCTGTCCCACCTGCGGAAGTTGCTCGGGTATGTTTACCGCCAACTCTATGAACTGCCTTACCGAGGCTCTCGGATTCTCGCTCCCCGGCAACGGCACTATCGTGGCTACTCACCGCAACCGCGCCGAACTTTTCAAACAAGCCGGACGCCGTATTGTGGAACTCGCCTACAAATATTACCGCGACAACGACACCTCGATGCTGCCGCTCAGCATAGCCACCAAATCGGCATTTATCAACTCAATGGCTCTCGACATCGCTATGGGCGGATCTACCAACACCGTGCTTCACCTCTTGGCTGTGGCAAAAGAGGCGGGAGTGGACTTCAAGATGAAGGATATCGACGAACTGTCGCGACGTGTGCCGTGCATCTGCAAGGTAGCGCCCAACACTCACACATACCACATCGAGGAGGTGAACCGTGCAGGCGGCGTGCTCAACATTATGGGCGAACTTGCCAAAGCCAACCTTCTCGACCTTGATTGCAAACGTGTAGACGGTCTCTCCCTCGGCGAGGCTGTAAAAAAATACTCATTGCTCCAAAATCCTCTACCCGAAGATGTTACAGATATTTACACATCGGCAGCAAGCGGTGCGATAGGACTTTTGAAAGTAGGTGCGCAAGATTCGCGTTGGGAAACTCTCGACACCGACCGCACCAACGGATGCATCCGCGACATTGCCCACGCCTACACCAAGGACGGCGGCATTGCAGTGCTTTTCGGCAACATTGCCAAAGACGGCTGTGTGGTAAAAACCGCTGGCGTTAGCGAAAAAATATTCAAATTTTCAGGCACAGCCAAGGTTTACGACTCGCAAGAACAGGCTGTTGAGGCTATCCTCGGCGACAAAGTGAAGGCTGGCGACGTGGTGGTAATCAAATACGAAGGTCCAAAAGGCGGACCGGGTATGCAAGAGATGCTCTACCCCACTTCGTACCTCAAATCCAAACACTTAGGCGACAAATGCGCGTTAATCACCGACGGACGTTTCTCCGGCGGCACATCAGGACTTTCTGTAGGACACGTTAGTCCCGAGGCGGCATCGCACGGTGAATTTGCGCTCATCGAAGACGGCGATATCATAGAATTTGATATTCTCAACCGCAGTGTCAACCTCAAAATCACCGACCAAGAGTTAGAATCGCGCCGTAAAAAGATGGATTCCGACCCCAACGGCTACCGTCCCAAACGCAACCGCAAAGTATCCCGCGCCCTCCAACTCTACGCCGCACACGCTTCCAGCGCAGATAAAGGTGCTGTAAGGGAGTTGTAATATAGAGTCACAAAAAATTGTTTACCAAATGTGGTGCTTTTATTGCAGATTTGGTAAACAATTTTAATATACTATAATTCGCTGAACATCTACAAAATACGAGGATTTTACAAAAAATTGTTTACCAAATGTGGTATTTTTATTGCAGATTTGGTAAACAATTTTTATTTTTGCAGATATAAAACTATTAAAATCAAGGGCTATGATTGGTAGAGAAAAAGAGCGTAAAATACTATTGGATGCTGTGCAAAGCGATGAATCGCAGTTTATTGCAGTATATGGCAGACGTCGTGTGGGCAAAACATATTTGATAAGGGAAACTTTTGAATACAATTTTTCATTTCAACATACAGGATTGCAAAACGGCGACAAATCACAACAACTGAAAGCATTTGAAAGGTCGCTCAAAAGCGCAGGAATGAAAAATGTACCGGCTCTATCTGATTGGTTTGACGCTTTTTATAATTTAGGACAATTTCTCGACTCTCTGCCTGATGGTAAAAAAGTAGTTTTCATCGACGAACTACCTTGGTTGGACACACCCAAATCAAAAATGGTGAATGCGCTCGACCATTTTTGGAATGCTTGGGCAACCGCACGAAAAGATATCATATTGATTGTCTGTGGAAGTGCTACTTCGTGGATTATCAGCAAAATAGTTAGGAATTACGGCGGACTCCACAACCGTTTGACACGTCAGATTTATCTCGAACCATTCACTCTTCACGAATGTGAACTGTTTGCAAATGCCAATCTTTTGGGAATGAGCCGCCGAAATATATTGGAAACCTTTATGGTGTTTGGCGGAATCCCGTATTATTGGAAGTTTTTGCAAAAAGGCGAAAGTTATGCGCAAAGCATTGACAGATTGTTTTTTAGTAAAAACGGAGAATTAAAAAACGAATATAACGCGCTTTATGCTTCACTGTTTAAAAATCCGCAGCCATACATCGAAATAGTTTCGGTTTTGGGACACAAAAAGGCTGGAATGACCCGTCAGGAAATAATTATGGAACTCAAAAAAAACGAGGGAGGCAAACTTTCTTCCGTGCTTGAAGAGTTGGAGCAATGCGATTTTATCCGATCGTTCCAATCAATTGGCAAACAAAAGAAAGAAACTGTTTATCAATTAATTGATAATTTTACGCTATTCTATTTCAAGTTTATAGACGGGCAGAAAACCAACGAAAAAAACTATTGGTCAAAAGTGATGCAGAAAAACGTTTATGCAGTATGGAGTGGTTTGGCGTTTGAGCGAATTTGTTTTCAGCACATAGAACAGATAAAAAAAGCGTTGGGTATTTCGGGAGTCATCAGCAACGTATATTCTTGGACATACAAGCCTGAGGGCGATGGCGAACACGGTGTTCAGATTGATATGCTCATCGATCGCGACGACAATGTTATCAACCTCTGCGAGATAAAGTATTCAAAATCAGAATACGAAATCACCTCCGCCTACGACCGCGAAATACACCGAAAAGCGGATATTTTCACCCGAAAAACCCGCACCTCCAAGGGTGTAACCATAGTTATGATAACATCATACGGCCTCACAAAAAACCAATGGTCAAACGACATAAGCAACGAGGTTGTTTTGGATGATTTGTTTGTAGGGTAGAGTATTTACAAGTTTTTTATTGTCCATAGACAATAAATCTGCAAATTTTTTAATTTTATTGTTTATGGACAATAAAAATGAATGTTGATATTGTGGTTGACTACAAAAATCCTTCATCTCTAACCTCAGGTGCCAGTTGTCGTTCGATATAATCCACCACTTCTCCGACAGTGGCGAGTCTTTCCCAGACATCATCGGGAATTGATAAATTAAACGCCAATTCGATTTGCATCAGTAACTCGACAGAATCCAACATATCAGCACCCAAGTCATTTGTAAAACTTGCTGCGTCTGTTACTTCTGCCTCGTCAACTCCTAATTGATTGACAACAATCTCTTT
Organism: Bacteroidales bacterium; assembly: GCA_017960885.1. Classification (GTDB taxonomy): domain Bacteria; phylum Bacteroidota; class Bacteroidia; order Bacteroidales; family UBA3824; genus UBA3824. The sequence goes on along the minus strand of JAGCYI010000189.1, from coordinate 2,129 downwards.
TACTTTGTTCTTAATATCTGACATAATTTCTACGTTTTAGTATATTTAACTATTATTTTTTTATGATTATCAGTTCGTCATTACCAAACAGTGAGTCAATGTCGCTATTTAATTCTTTTGATATAATAACAACAAAATTATTCCGCATAGGCGGAAATGGTTCTCCGTTAATTCCATAGGTGAGTGTAATGCTGTAAGAGTCTTGTAACCTTTCTTTTCGAGCGTATACTTCTGTTGCGGATGGTACTTTGTTTGCTTTCGATATTTCTGCGAGTCTTTGTTTCGACAGAACAGGCTCTTGGTAGTTTCTGATACGGTCTTTTGGAATGTTCCCATCAAAGTCACTACTGGAAAAATGCTTATACATAAATTGGATTCCTTTCACAGCCACACCTGCAACAGGATGAACAAGAGTCGCAGCAGCGGCAGTTAAGTTCCACAAATCACTGGAAAAATCGTCATTGTTTGCCATAGTTTCTCTTTTTTAGTTAAACAATAATTTTAAATAGAAAAACTAAAAAAGAAAGGATGCGTGCATCTTTATAGTTTCCTGAAAGGCCGACCAAAGCCCAATAATTACTACAAAGTAAGCCCACATCCTTTATAGGGATGTGAGCATTCGCAAGTGCTGACAATTAAACTGATAAATTTTGGTCGTATTTCAGGAAGTCAGCCCAAGCAAACGCTCTTTCGATTTTATTTCTTAACTACCGCAATATACGGATAATAATGATTTGCAGTCAAGTTTTTTGTTATTTTATTAATGATTTTTTCTAAAATATAATTATAGCGTTGATTTTTAATATAATATATCTTAATAAAAATATAAAATATCTCAGTATGAATAATCATTCATCAAATAGTAAAATTGTTTACTTTTGCCGCCAAAATTAAAGATGCTATCTGGCTTTTAATTAGTAGATTTAACAATGAAAACCTCTCTTATTGCCTTATCCCTTGGTACGTTTGTACTTGGAATGGCTGAGTTTGTGATGCCGGGGATACTGTCGTTTGTGGCTAATGATTTGAATATCTCTATCCCCGAGGCGGGACACCTTATTTCGGCGTATGCCCTTGGCGTAAGTTTCGGCGCTCCTGTGATTTTGCTGTCGGTAGAAAAATACAGGCTAAAAAGCGTGCTGATTTTTTTGGCGGCTCTGATGCTTACAGGAAACATTTTGGCGGCGTTTGCTCCTAACTATTACGCACTTATGGCTTGCCGTTTTATTTCGGGACTGCCTCACGGGGCGTATTTCGGAATGGGAACTATCATTGCCTCAAAACTCGGTGGAAAGGGCAAAGAATCTACCGCTATTGCCATAATGGTGTCGGGAATGACGGTGGCAAACCTGCTCGGAGTGCCTGTGGGAACGTTTTTGAGCAACAATTTTTCGTGGCGCACAATATTTATGTTTGTGGCTGCGGCGGCTCTCGTTACGGGTATCGGCATCAAGATGTTTGTTCCCGATGTAGAAAACGAGATTACACAGCGTGTGCGCGACCGTTTTAAATTCTTAAAACACCTTGCGCCGTGGCTTGTGATATTCGCCACGTTTACAGGCAACTGTGGAATATTCTGTATGTATTCGTATATCAACCCGATACTCACCAATGTGGCAGGTTTTTCAGAAAACACCTTGCCTATACTTATGGTAACGGCGGGTGCAGGTATGGTGGCGGGGAACTTGATTTCGGGCAAGATTTGCGATCATTATCCTATGGGACTTGTGGCAGGCATTATTCAAGGTTCTACGGCTGTGATTCTCACTGTGATACTGATATTTGGAGCCAATCCGTGGATAATGGTGGTGATGATGTTTATGAGCACATTCTGTTTGTTTGCGCTATCGTCGCCGCAGCAATTCCTCATCATCAAGCACGGCAAGGGCGGCGAAAAACTCGGTGGCGCACTCGTGCAGGTGGCATTTAATGTAGGAAACGCGGCAGGAGCGTTCTTGGGCGGACTGCCTATACTTGCAGGCTGCGCCGAAAACGTCTCTGCCGCGTGGGGCATTCCTTTTGAAGTAACGGGGTGCTTGCTGTTTATGTATTTTCACAGCCGCTACGAGAGGGCTTAGTTACACCTCGTAATCCATACAAACGCGGAGTTTTACATTGGGGCGTACAAT
>JAGCYI010000188.1 GCA_017960885.1 Bacteroidales bacterium | reverse complement strand
AGTTATTACTATTTCTTGTTTACGGTGCAAAGATAAAGCAGCCGAAACCCCTTTTGCAAGTGTTTGTGAGGGGTTTAAGCGAAAAACTTAGTGCAAAACCGAAAAATACGTAACAGCGGTTGCGTTTTTTTCGTACATTTGTAGGTAGTTACATTTATTTATTAATCACTTATAAATTATGAAGTTATGAGAAAATTTCTATTGTTAATAACCCTATTGGCGTTATGCACCACCGCATTTCCGCAGAGTTTTGATAATCTTGTGGGCAAAACATTCAAAGTAGATTCTCAATGCCGTGGACAGGTATCTGGCGGCAAGGTCAGCCAATCGGGAAGCGTGGAGAGAATAGGCGGTCGCGACGAATTTGTGCTGGCGTCAAACGATATTTTTGTATGGCTCAACAGCGGCAGCCTTAATGTTTATAAGGTGAATATCGATTCGGATGGCGACATTGAAGTAATATCCACAATATCAGGCAGTCAGCGAAAATGGTTTCAACTCCTCAAATCCGACAACGGTTCGCTTACCATTTGGAGCGACGATTCGTATCTGCGCTACTGCACCGTTGCAGGCGGAGTATCTAACACCAACAATATCAGCAACAACAATGTCTCTGCAAGCCTTCCATCAAATTTCAAACCCGGCAATTTTACGGCAGATCAGATAGCCAAGGCAAACACTGTGGGCAATGCATCGTACCTTACCAACGAGGAGAAACTTGTTATAATTTATTGTAATCTTGCGCGTCTTGATGGAGCCACATTTGTGTCGAGTTACCTCAGCGATTTGCGCAATTCAACTAATTCTTACGAACGTTCTCTGTTAAAGGAACTTCCTCAGGTTAAGAATCTTCCAATGCTATATCCCAACCAAAAAATGTACGATGCTGCCAAATATCACGTAAACGACATTGGTCCAAAGGGTTTGGTACAGCACGAATCGTCCGACGGCACAAGTATGGGCAAACGTCTACGCAATTATTTTGGTGGCGGATTTATAGCCGAAAATATCTCGTTTGGATATTCCGATGCAATGCAGATTGTGCGTCAATTACTTATAGATGATGGAGTGGCAGGCTGCGGACACCGTCGCAACATTTTGGGCGAAAAATACACCCGCATAGGCACCGCCATCGGCACCCACAAACAATACCGCAATATGTGCGTGCAGGATTTCAGCGATAGCCAAGGGGATTAGATATGTTGAAACACTTGTCATAATTATTTTTGTTATGTCAAAACAATTCTCTATTTTTGCACATAACATATAACCAAAAAAGTTATGAGCGATTTCATTGATTACGGCAATAGCGATTTTAGGAGCGTTATCAACAGCAATTTTGTTGACAAGTCAGGATTATTGACCTTTTTAAACAATAATCTTGATACCGAGAACAAGTTTGTCTGCATCTCCCGTCCCCGCCGTTTCGGCAAGTCGGTGGCGGCTCAGATGGCATATGCCTACTACGACCGTTCGTCAAAGTCGGAAGAACTGTTCGAGGGCTTGGAAATCACAAAGAATCCCGACTATAAAACGCACCTCAACAAATATCCCACGATATACATCGATTGGAACAGGTTTGCCGACATTCCAAAAAAAGAGATATTGAAAGAGGCTCAGAAATGCTTTGTTGCCGACCTAAAAAAATCATATCCTTTTTTGCAAGAACAAGAATCTTTTGCCAAAGCACTTGCAGAAATCAACCAAAAAACCGGCGACCGCTTTATCCTCATAATCGACGAGTGGGATATGCTCGTGAGAGATGTGGATCAAGATATTCAAGACGAGTATGTTAACTTTCTGCGTGCTATGTTCAAATCGAACAATGCTAAAAAGATTTTCCTCTTGGTGTATATGACTGGTATACTGCCCATTATCAAGATAAGGACTCAGTCGGCGTTGAACAATTTTGTGGAATACAGCATCGTAAATCCGGGCATAACCGACAAATATTATGGTTTTACCGAAGACGAGGTAAAAATACTCTGTGCGGAAAACGATATGGACTTTGAACTTATGAAACACGCCTACGATGGCTATATTATAGGTCGCGAAAAATCTATGTTCAATCCGTTTTCGGTAATGCAGTCGATTCTGTTTCGCAACTACAACAGTTATTGGTCGAAGACGGCATCCTTTATGGCTATCGAAACCTACCTTCACACCGACGCAGACAATGTAAGGTCAAAGATTATAGGTATGATGAACGGAGAGAGTGCCACAGTGAGAGTGTCGAGTTTCCGCAACGATATGAAGAATATCGACAATTGCGACGACGTGCTAACCCTTCTCGTTCACCTCGGATACCTTTCGTACAATCCTGAGACCCGTAGCGTAACAATTCCTAACACAGAGGTTTCCGAAGAGTTTGAAAACGCTGTCAGCGTGGCAGGTTGGGGCGAACTATCTAAGGCAGTGAACTCGTCGCTCAACCTTTTGGACGACACTCTCAACTTGCGCAAAGATAAAATCGCCCGTGCATTCGACTCCTACCATTTTGAGGCATCATCCCTTTTGGAGTTTAACGACGAAAATTCAATGCGCTGCGCCATCGTATTGGCATATTACGCTGCTAAACCTTTTTATAAGATATTCCACGAACTACCTACGGGTAAAGGCTTTGCCGATATGGTGTTCATACCTTTGCATAATTCATCACATCCTGCCATCGTTGTAGAACTCAAATACGACAAATCAGCCGACTCTGCCATCGACCAAATCCACCGCAAAGAATACCCCGCTTCGCTCAAAGGCTTCTCCAAACGCATCATCCTCTGCGGCATCAACTACAATAAATCCACATCCAAACACGAGGTGGAGATGGAGGTGATAGAGGGTAATCGATAACGGTAAACGATATATTTTTACACATAACTGATAATATTCCAAGAGACAATCAAACTCCTTGACCGCCGCTAACATTTTGCGGAAAGTGCAAATGTGTCTTAAATCAGTTAATTACGGTTATTATGGTATTTAGGCGAAACCACCTGCCTTCCAGTATACTTTGCTCCGTTTGTGTAGTAGGTTAAAAAAGTTTTGTAATCTCCGAAACAATCGCTACTTTTGCGCTAAACAAAATATTTCAACTAATGCCCACATTAAACGACAGATTAAAAAACTACAATATAATTCTTGCATCGCAGTCGCCGCGCAGACGGGAGATTTTAAAAATGCTCGGTGTTGATTTTAAGGTAGTTGTCAAAGATACCGACGAAACTTTCCCTCCCGAATTGCAAGGCGGAGCAATTCCCGAGCATATAGCCGTGCTCAAAGCCTCGGCTTTCGACTCCGATTTGCAGTCTTTGCCCGATAATACTATCATTATCGCCTCTGATACAATTGTTTATATAGATAATAAAGTAATAGGCAAACCCAAAGGTCGCGAAGGAGCAATAGAAATGCTGCGCACACTTTCTGGACGTTGTCATCAGGTGCTTACAGGCGTTTGCATTAAAACCAAAGACCGTCAACGCTCGTTTTTTGCCGAATCAAAAGTGTGGTTCAGAGAACTCTCCGACGATGAAATTATCTATTATGTCGACAATTACCGTCCCTTCGACAAAGCCGGTGCATACGCTGTGCAAGAGTGGATTGGCGCGGCGGCTATTGCCAAAATCGAGGGAAGTTATTATAATGTAATGGGTTTGCCGAGCCAGATGCTCTACAACGAACTTTTAAAATTTATTTCATAATGGCGCACAAAACACTGATTTCTAACGCAATAGTTGTTAACGAGGGTCGCACTTTCAAAGGCTCGGTGCTTGTAGAAGACGACCGAATAGCGCAAATTATAGAATACGGCAATGGCAATGAGAGTCTTTCGGGTGTTGACGATGAGTTTGACGCTTCGGGGCTGTTGCTTTTCCCTGGATTTATCGACACTCACGTGCATTTCCGCGAGCCGGGACTAACCCACAAGGCGGATATTTTTTCAGAATCGCGTGCAGCCGTGGCAGGAGGAGTTACCTCCGTTTGCGAAATGCCAAATACCAAGCCGCCAACAACTTCTGCCGCACTTCTCGACGATAAATTCCGCATTGCCGCCAAAAACTCAGCAGTTAACTACTCGTTTTTTGCCGGTGCCACCAACGACAATTTCGACGAATTGATGAAACTTGATTTCACCAAAGTGTGTGGCATTAAGGTGTTTATGGGTTCGTCTACGGGTAATATGTTGGTAGACAACGACGAGGCGTTGCGAAAATTATTTTCTAACTCTCCCGCCACCATTGCCGTGCATTGCGAGGACGAGGCTATTATCAAGGCAGAAACCGAGCGTTTCAAAGCCCTCTATCCCGACGGCAACGCACCGTTCACCATTCATCAGCACGTGCGCAACGCCAAGGCTTGCTACGAGAGCACACAAAAGGCTGTAAACCTTGCCGAAGATACTGGAGCACATCTCCACGTTACGCATATTTCCACCAAGCGCGAGTTGGAACTTTTTGAGGATATTCCATTGCAAAACAAGCATATAACAGCCGAGGCGTGCATACCGCACCTTTGGTTCGACGACGACGATTATCTTACCCGCACGTTCCGCATCAAGTGCAATCCGTCGATTAAGAGCCGCCGCGACCGCAACAATCTGCGCAAAGCGTTGAATACCAACCTTATCGACAGCGTTGCTACCGACCACGCTCCGCATCTTCTCAGCGAGAAGGATCAGCCCTATTTCTCATCGCCGTCGGGAATGCCGTCGGTGCAGTTTTCGTCTACCATAATGATGGAATTGGTGCAGCAAGGTATTATTACTCTGCCTGTTATGGCTCAAAAAATGTGTCACGCACCTGCCACTATTTTTGGAATTGAACAACGAGGCTTTATTCGCGAAGGTTATTATGCTGATTTTGCGTTAATTAATCCCAAAAAACGCGTCCGCATCACCGACAAAGATGTTGTAAGCAAATGTGGTTGGACACCCTTCAACGGACTTATGTTTGGTTCGCAGCCAGTTGCCACAATGGTAAACGGCAAGTTCATTTTCCTCCACGGCCGTATCTACGACACGCAATCGGCTATGCAGTTGAAATTTAACAACAAAAAATAAAACTTTATGAAAAAACACATCTCATCATTACTTCTTTTTATGGCTGTGGCATCTGCCGCAATGTTTTCATCTTGCAACAACACCACTCAGCCAGTAGAGGCACGTGTGGACACTGTTTTGGTAGTAGAAAATCCTGCCTACGCCGAAACTGCCACATATATCGATGCCGCGCCTGGCAAATCTGTAGTTATAGCTAACCCCATAACATATCAGTTCCATATAAAAAACTATAATCCCGATGATGAATGGGCAGATGAATGCCTTGCAAAAACCAATATGGACGCACTCGCTGCTTGTATTTTTCAGGCTGTAATCAAAGGTCGTTTGCAAGCTTACGACTATTTTTCAGAAGAGTTGTTGTCGGTAGCCGATGTTAAAGCTATCGACAAAAAATACAATCGCAAGTCGATCGGACAGATACAGTTTGAGGAGGATTGGTATTTCGATGAAAAGAACCTCCGTTTTTACAAAGATGTTAAAGCTTTGACATGGGGTTATGAAAATCACGAAGGCACAAAAGAAAACGGATTTGTACCTGCATTCCGCGTGGTTTTACCCAAAAGTGGCGAGGCAAAATAATAAATTAATATAAGTTTGTAAAGTGGCAGCAACAGCAAGAACGCCTCTGATGAGGCAGTACAACGAAATTAAGGGACGTTACCCCGACGCGATACTATTGTTCCGTGTGGGCGACTTTTACGAGACCTTCTGCGGCGATGCGGTCAAGACTTCCGAAATTCTCGGCATCACTCTTACCAAACGTGCCGGCGACCCTCTCGCGGGATTTCCTTACCACGCTCTCGACAACTATCTGCCGCGCCTTGTGCGTGCGGGTCAGCGTGTGGCTATCTGCGAACAGTTGGAAGATCCAAAACTTACCACCAAACTCGTAAAACGTGGTATCACTGAGTTGGTTACGCCCGGAGTATCGCTCAACGACAATGTGTTGGAAAACAAATCCGACAATTTTGCTGCTTGCATCAATCTTGGCAAAGACAAGTCGGGTGTGGCTTTCTTGGATATTTCCACAGGCGTGTTTCTTGTGGCAGAGGGCAGCAACGACTATGTTGACAAACTTCTCTCGTCGCTTATGCCCAAGGAGGTGCTCTACGAACGTTCTTGCAAGGAGGCTGTCAACGCCCTTTTTGGCACCAAATACTATTTTTATCCGCTCGAAGACTGGGCTTTTGTGCCCGACACCGCCCGTGAGCGGCTTTTGCGGCAGTTCAGCACCTCATCGCTAAAAGGATTCGGCATTGAGGATATGACAGCAGCCACAGTAGCCGCCGGTGCTATGCTCCATTACCTTGATATTACGCAACATACGCAACTAAGCCATATCATCAAAATCTCGCCTTTGGACGAGGGAAAATATGTCTGGCTCGACAAGTTTACTGTGCGCAACTTGGAGATTTTCAATCCGTTAAGTCCTTCGGGCAAGACCCTCTTGGACGTTATCGACAAGACTTCGAGTCCACTTGGCGGACGTATGCTCAAGCATTGGCTCGCCCTGCCGCTGCGCAATGTGGATATGATCAACGAGCGTTTAGACATTACCCAGGCTCTTGTCGACAATCAGGAGTTGCTCGAAAACCTTCGCAACTGTATGCGTCAAGTGGGTGATATCGAGCGTCTTGCCTCAAAAGTGGCAATGCAGCGCATAAATCCTCGCGAGGTCAACGCCATAAAACTCGCCCTTACCAACATTGCCGAAATCAAGCGTCTGTTGATGAACGAGGCTAACAACGGCAACAAGGTGTTTGTGCCTCTATACGAGCAACTTAACCCCTGTACCAATGTAAACGAGCGCATAGCCCGCGAAATCACCGACGACCCGCCTGTGATGGTTCAGAAACACGGTGTGGTGCGCCACGGTGTCAACGACGAACTCGACGAACTGCGCCTGATGTCTACCGACAGCAAAGACTATCTTGCCAATATGCGCGACAAACTTGTGCACGAAACCGGCATCTCGTCGCTCAAAGTGGGCTTTACCAATGTGTTCGGATATTATCTCGAGGTGCGCAACACTCACAAAGACAAAGTGCCCGAGGACTGGATTCGCAAGCAGACCCTCACCGATGCCGAGCGTTATATTACCCCCGAACTCAAAGAGTATGAGGAGAAAATTCTCAACGCCGACGAACGTATCACGCAGTTGGAGACTCAGATATTCAACTCGCTTGTGGCTTTTCTGAGCCAGTATATCGAGATTTTCCAAGCCGACGCCAAACTCATTGCCAAAATCGACTGTCTGTCGTCGTTTGCGCAGGCTGCTATCGAATACAAATATTGCCATCCCGTTATCAACAACAGCGACAGCATCAAGATTACCGAAGGCCGACACCCTGTGATTGAACGCCAACTGCCTGTGGGCGAGCCGTATATCCCCAACGATGTGTTCTTAGATAGCGAGAGCCAGCAGATTATGATGATTACTGGTCCGAATATGGCAGGTAAGTCGGCATTGCTGCGCCAGACCGCCCTGATAATGCTTATGGCTCAGGCAGGAAGTTTTGTGCCAGCCAAGGCTGTGGAGGCGGGCTTTATCGACAAGATTTTTACTCGTGTGGGAGCGTCAGACAATATTTCGAGCGGCGAATCCACCTTTATGGTAGAGATGAACGAAGCGGCTGGAATCCTCAACAATATTACCCCGCGCAGTCTTGTGCTTTTCGACGAACTTGGTCGCGGCACATCTACCTACGACGGCATTTCCATTGCACAGGCTATTGTGGAATATATTCACGAGTTTCCCAATGCCAAAGCCAAAACAATGTTTGCTACTCATTATCACGAACTTAACGAGATGCAAGAGACATTTCCCCGTATCAAAAACTTCAACGTTTCGGTAAAGGAGATCGACGGCAAGGTGATATTTATGCGCAAACTTGTTCCCGGAGGCAGCGAACACAGTTTCGGTATCCACGTGGCAAAACTCGCCGGAATGCCCCCTGTGGTAGTGGCACGAGCCAACGACATTATGAAAGAACTCGAATCGGGAAGCCGTGGCGCGGCGCTCTCTGCACCTCAGCCGTCAGCACCCGAGGTAAAAGGCGCTAAAGAGTCGAAGGGCAAAGCCAAAGCCTCCGACGGTATACAGTTGAGTTTCTTCAATTTAGAAGACCCTGTGCTGATGCAGATTCGCGACGAGATACGCAAGATCGACATCAACTCGCTCACACCCATAGAGGCGCTTAACAAGTTGAACGATATCAAAAAAATCTGCGGAATCAAATAGGGTTAGTACGAAAGCACAAACTCCACACGTTTGCGGTCGTCTTTTTCGTTTGGATTGGTGATTTCGCCGTATCCTCTGCAAGTGATGCGGCTTGGAGATACGCCATGCTGCACCAGAAACGTCTTTACAGCCTTTGCACGTTGTTCCGATAAGAGTTTGAGCTCAGATTTGTCTAATCCAGAGGCGGTATATCCGTTGATAGTTAGGCGTAGCGAAGGATTGTTGATAAGCAGTTTTGCAAGGCGTTTAAGCTCGTTGGTGGATTCGGCGTTTAGCTGGTGCGACGACGGCTGAAAATATACCTTCCCGAGCGAAAATGCCACTCCGCTCTCTATTTTGGTAAGTGTGATATTGTTGGTGTATATGTGCTTGTCTTTCTTGATGTTGATAGTGTTTTCCCATCCTAAATAATTGTTTGATTCGGTTTCGATGATATATTGTCCGCATTGTTTTACAGCAAACAAATACTGACCTTGATCGTTTGGATAGCAGGTGGTTACAATTTTTCCAGTCTTCTTTTCCTTTAGAATAATTTTGGCAGACACCGCCTCGTGTTTCTTGTTGTCGGATACCATACCTCTGATTTCGTAGTTATCGAGCGGCAAAAGTTCCGAAGGGAGAGTCAGCATGTAGATATCTTCGTTGGCATTGGCGTTTGATGATACCATGTACACACGTTTTCCGTCGGCAGAAATGTGCAGATAGGCATCCCAGTAGCGGGTGTTGAATTTAGGACCAAGGTTTACAGGCTCTGTCCAATTAGTCCATGAGTCGTCGAGACGGCGTGTCATAAAAATGTCAGAACTGCCCAGAGAGTTGTGCCCGTAGCTGCTAAAGTATAAAGTGGTGTTGTCGTCAGCGAGAAAAGGCGTTCCGTCGTTGTATCTTGTGTTTACAGTTAATCCGAGGCTGATGGGCTGAGAATATGTGTTTTCGTTTGTAAGGAACGACGCGTACAAATCCAACTGTCCAACACCGCCCTCCCTGTCGGCGGCAATGATTAGCACACGGTTGTTGGAGCTGAGCGCATACGACGAGTGTATGCTTCTGTTGTTCAGGTTTTTGATGGTGATGGGAGTAACGCGCCATTGGTTGTTGGTATATTCAGCCTTGGTGATTCCGTTTGGCGAAACGTATTCAAAACTATTGTTGTAGACGCCTTCGAGATAGATAGTGTTGCCCGATGCCTTTATTACCACGTTGTCGTGGTTGCTGTTGACAGGTGGGGGCATTTTTTGGGGAGCGGAAGTGCTCACGTTGCTCTTGATATCATGATACCACACGTCGCAGTTGCGTTCGGGATTGTTGCTGGGGTTGATTCGGGCAAAATATAGCCTTTGACCGTCGGACGATTCCACTGGAGCTATTTCGGTAAGCAAAGTGCATACCTTATCAACCTTACGCTTAACGCTGACTTGGCTTTGGGCGAAGGTTTCCGCACTCAAAAGCATAAAAGCGGAACACACTATATATATAGGCAACTTGTTTGAAATCATTGCGCAAAAATATAAAAAAACTTGTTTGTGTCAAAAGCACTGCTATTTCTATTTGTAAAGTAGTTGCAAAGTGTTTGGTAATCAAATAATGTAAATCTTAGATTTACTGTTTAGGGTATTCCTCCTCGTGTGTGTTATATAATCGGAAGCTCGAAAAAAAATCACCGGGCTTGCAACATTTTTTTTACAACGGCGTTTAATAATTCGGAAACGGCAAACAAAGAGTGCTGAACAAAAAATTAACATTAACGTAAAGCACAAAAGTTGTAACCGTATTCCAAACGTTCTTAAATTTGCAAATACATTTACAATTAATAGAATTATAAACAAACAAAAACTACAAAAAAATGAAAAAATTAGCAAAATTTTCAGCATTTATGGTAGCTGCTATGTTCGCAGCAACATCGTTCACATCTTGTGGTGATGATGATCCCGTTGACATCCTTGGCGTTGACGAAGTTATCGACGTAGCAAACTTCAAAATCAAAGCTAACTCTGATGGTACTATCACTTTCTTCGGTGACGTATCTTCTAACGCAAAAATCAAAAAATTCGAACTTCAGGATGCAAGTGGTAATGTAGTTTATGACTTTACTGAAGAGAATCCACAGGTAAAAGAAAAACTCAAAAACATTGCAGAAGATGGTAAAGTTACTAAAGAGAAAGTTTTCAGCATGACTAACATCGACAGCAAAAAAATTCCTGTTGATTTCTACACTTTGGTTATCAAAACAAAGAAAGCTAGCACAGAAGCTAAACTTGGTGAGGAATTCAAATACACTATTGGTGCATCTGGCTCATCTACAGGTTCTTACCTTTCTGTTTTAGATAACAAACAGTATACAATGGATCAAGCTAAAACTACTAAAACTGAAGTTATCGCAGTTTCTTCTTCTGATGGTAAAACTGTTTTAGGTTTGAAAGCTGCTTCTAAAGCTAACAACGCTGACGTTGCTGCTAAGGCTGGTAAAGTTGCATTGTTCCAAAATGGTGTTCAGGCTAACGAAGTTAAAGAAGGTGGTGTAATTATCACAGAAAGCGGTTGCATTGTTAAAATCAACCAATTCAACAACACTTCTACTGGTGACGCTACTTTCGACGCAATATTGATCAAATCTACTTCTGGTCTTACAGTTGACGTAGCTGGTTACACTTTCTCTAAATAATTTTAGTCGAGAGATTTAACTAAACAATATAAAAGAGTCCAACTTTCAAGTTGGGCTCTTTTTTTTGTTTATTATATTATATATTTCTGTATTTTTTTTTTTTTTGAACTATAAAGTTTTATATTTGCGGCGGAAAAAACTAATTTTTATTTTTTAATCTACTAACATTAATAAAATGAGAAAATTAAACAATTACTTGTCGATATTTTCGACAGCATTATGCGGCGTGTTATTATCCGCCATTATCTACGGTTGCAGCAAAGATGATGAACCAAACAACTCTAATCTTAATTCTAACACAGAAGCAAACACAAATGGAGAAACATCACAAGAATCAACAAATGATGTTACAGCTAGACATAAAGAAATCAAAGAATTGTTTGCTTCTTTCCCTACGCCAGAAGATGATTCTACCTATAAAAGGGAAGGTGCTTCAACAACTGAAAAACTCAATACCGGCGATGGCATCGTAATATGTGATTGTCAAGAGTATGAGCAGAGTGAAAAATTTAATGAAAATATGCTCCTTGATCCAGCAAGCAGTTCTATTTATCCTGGTAGTATACTTGATGGAAATACAATTAAAAATGGCGGTTACAAGACTGTTTCTCTTAAACGTGCACCTTTGACTATTTCTACCGACTTCTTTAATAAAGAGGGGAATAGTAGCGTATGCGTAGAGAACCCAACCCTCAGTGGCGTTAGAGATGGTATCAAAAGTATGCTTTACGATTGCGAGATTAATGGACATACTCAAGCCAATACCACTTTTGAAATAAAAGAAGTTTACAGCGAAGAGCAGCTTAGTCTTGCCATTGGTACTACTGCCAATATCGGAAAGCGTGCAAATATTGAGGCGGGATTTAATTTTGACAAAAGCTCAACCAAGAGTCACGTACTTGTAAAATTGATCCAGGTATATTATACTGTAGATATGGATGAACCTCCAACAATTGCAGATTTTTTTGATCCCTCAGTATCAGCAGATGATATTAAAACAGCTTTAAACGGTTGTACTATTCCAGTGTATGTGTCGAGCGTTAAATACGGTCGTGTGGCATATTTCTCTGTTGAAAGTTCAGAAAGCGCTCAAACAATTAAAGCTGCATTGGAGGCACAGTATAATGCAGCTATTTGGAATGCTACACTAAAAACTGAATTTGAGCAAACTTTAAAATCTAAGGAAACTACTATTTCGGGCACTGTTGTTGGTGGTTCTGGAGAACAAGCTGCAAAAGCTATTTCGGGATTAGATGGAATGTTAGAATACATCAAGTCAGGTGGCAATTTTTCTAAGGAGTCGCCTGCCGCTCCTATTGCATTTACTCTTAAGTCGCTGAAAGAACGCAACATTTTCAGTGTGTCAAATGCTACAAAATACACTATCCGCAATTGTCATGCTAGTAAAGCATCTATTCAACCAGTTTATTTTGAGTATGTTAGCGGTCCTACTGATTATATGAATATATACGGCAATTTTTATTTGATGTATAATGGTGAAAAAATCGGTGATTTTTGGGTTAAGGATAAGAATCATATGGTTAAGTGTAAATATGGTGAAAAAACTAAACTCTCTTATAATAGTATGGTTTCATTGTCGATTGATCCAGAAAATGACCTTAACAAATCTCTTGAAGTCGATTTCTTTGTTGATGGTGTGTATGGCGAAGAGTGTTCGCATGAGTATTTCGATTACGAATTAATTTGGGGTGACCATGGGACTATTACAGTCGGTCAGTTACTCCGAGGCGAAAATAGCACGAAATTGAAAAAAGATGCTGATGGTCATTACGTTTTCGAGATGTCAGGTGATTGGTATAAGTATAAATGTCCTAATAAGGATGCTAACCATAATACAAATGAACACTCGGATGTAATAATCCGTATTGGATTCGACCTTAAACTTTAATTATTTGAAATTAGTTTTTTCCAATTAATACAGCCCGCGGATAATATCTGCGGGCTTTTTTTTGTTTTATTTTGAAAAATATTTATATTTGCGGAGAAGAAACAATAAAAAAGAAAGACTATGACAGCAACACAATTGAGAACAAGGATTGACAATAGGATTTCCTTATTGTCTCCCGATAAGTTAGTTTTGTTGGAAATGTACTTAAATGTACTTGTTATGTCAGGTGACAACAAATTGTCTAATCTGACAGAACACTTAAAAGAATCTAAGAAGAATAAAAAAGTTTGGTACAACGGAAGATATTTAAACGAAGCAACCGTCAAACTGCTTTCTGGGCATCGTTCCGAAGACACCGATGAGGAACGTGATAACAAAATATGGGAATACATCAAGGAAAAGTATAAATGAGAAAGGTATTTTTTGACACCAATGTTGTGTTAGATCTTCTGATTGGTAGATATGAGTGGAGTAGACCGGCAAGTGATGTATTTGATTTGGCAGTTGATGAAAAAATTGTACTCTATTGCTCTACACTTACGCTTGCTACAGCAAGTTATTATTTAGAACGTGAGCATTTGACAAGAGATGAGATTTTTTCAAAACTGACGTGTTTTATTGAGTATTGTTTGCTAACTAATGTCGATATTACGGTTGCCAAATCAGCCCTAAACTCCTCTTTCAAAGACTTTGAGGACGCTATGCAATATTACTCTGCCCTTGCTGAAGGCTGCGACGTGATAATCACCCGCAACAAAAAGGACTTTTCCGAAGCTCAGATTGATGTTATGGATCCGCAGGAATTTTTGGATAAGTTTTATGGGGAGAATTAGGAATTTTTTTATATTTGCAGAATAGTCTACAATTAAATAATTTACAAACAATCAAAATTCGCACACAATGAAATCACTAAAAGGCACAAAAACAGAACAGAACCTGATGGAGGCGTTTGCTGGTGAAAGTCAGGCTCGTAACAAATACACTTACTACGCTTCAAAGGCTAAAAAAGACGGCTTTGTGCAGATAGGCAACCTATTTGAAGAAACAGCAAACCAAGAAAAAGAACACGCCAAAATTTGGTTCAAACTCCTTTGCGGCGGCAAAATTCAAGATACTCTTGCCAACCTCAAAGACGCTGCCGAGGGCGAAAATTCAGAATGGACCGATATGTATCCCCGTATGGCAAAAGAAGCCCGCGAGGAAGGGTTCAACGAGATTGCCGACCTGTTTGAAGGCGTGGCTGCTATCGAAAAGGAACACGAGGAGCGTTACCGCAAACTTTTGAAAAATATCGAAGATAAGATAGTTTTTTCGCGCGATGGCGATTGCATTTGGCAGTGCAGCAACTGCGGACACATTGTTGTGGGCAAGTCTGCCCCCGAAGTATGCCCCGTTTGCGACCATCCGCAAGCATATTTCCAATTAAAAGCCCAAAATTTTTAACGGCAGAGAATTTTTTTTTGAAAAAAAATTCAAAAAATCAATACACGTAAAGAAAAATTCCATAATTTTACGGTTGTAAGAATTAACTAATTGTCTAACGCAATAACTAAACTTAAAATGGCAGACGAAATTACTTCAATTTGGAAATTAGATCATGACACCATCATCAAATTGCAAGAAAAAATCGGCACCAAAGCCGACGGAATGATTGGTGAAAACACTATTAAAAAACTTCAGGCATGGATCAATAAAGAAACTAATGCCGGATTGGTAGAAGACGGAAAACTCGGTCCTAAAACAATAAAAGCACTTCAGGAGATGGTAGGCGTAGAGGCAGACGGTTCGTTCGGACCTGCTACAGCCAACGCACTCAAAGTAAAACTATTGGAAAATGCCCAAGGCGAGAAAGAAATTACCGACGCTGGTGGCTTGGACGATGTTGTTGAGAAGTTTATGCGCGAACAAGGTATTCAACAAGCATAATTAGTGATTTTTAAAATGTGAAACTTGGGCGACGTTCCTTTCAGGGCGTCGCTCATTTCTTTTGTGTGGGTTCGTGAAGTGTGAGGGTCACGGGCAGGTGGTCGGAAAAACCGTCGTTGTATTTCATGCCAATGTATGTGCGCTTGGGTTTTGGTCCGCTGGTTTCGAATTCGAGCAGAAAGTCGCGGTATACGGTCTGCGCGTCGTCTTTGGTGCAGCAGAGCCCGCTGTTGAGCATAAGGTTGCCTGTAACAAAAATCTGGTCGAGAATGTCGTAAACGCCCTGGTACTTGTATGTCCACATTTTTTTTACAGTTTGCATATAGTGGGCGAGGTTGTAAAGTCCTTTGGGTTGTATAGTGTCGAAATTGGTAAGAGAGCCAATGCCTTCGTTTACCGATTTGTCTAACGGAGAGTCGTTGAAGTCGCCAATGCATACTATTTTTGCATCAGGCACCACTGCGAGAATAGAGTCGATGCTGTGCCGCAGGGTCTGGGCAGCGTTCATGCGCAGTTCCTCGCTCGCGATGCGTCCGCTGTAACGGCTTGGCCAGTGGTTTACAAATACATGCAGAGTGTCGCCAAACTCTTTAGCCCTGCCTTTTACATAAACAATGTCGCGCGAATGGTATGTAGGGTCGGATGGAAAGAAAATGGGGATAAAAGTAGTGTCGGCAATTTCGAAAGTTTCGGGGCGGTAAAGGAAAGCCACGTCGATACCCCTGCGGTCGAGGGTCTCGTGATAGTAGAAGCTGTAACCGGCGGCGGCAAGCGGAGTGTCGTCGATAATATCTTGCAATACGTTGTGATTTTCGATTTCGCAAACACCAATAATGTCGGGGAAGTGTTTGTCGCTTACCGAGGCTATTACCTGCCAAATACGCTTCTTTTTGGTTTCGTACCGGTATTGGCTCCAGTTTTTAGAACCGTCGGGAGTAAAGTCGGAATCGTTGGTGTCGGGACTGTCGATGATGTCGAACATGTTTTCGAGGTTGTAGAACATTACCACAAACTCGTTTTGATACGCAACGGTG
This sequence comes from Bacteroidales bacterium, assembly GCA_017960885.1. GTDB lineage: Bacteria > Bacteroidota > Bacteroidia > Bacteroidales > UBA3824 > UBA3824. The sequence goes on along the minus strand of JAGCYI010000188.1, from coordinate 29,291 downwards.
TGATAAGCGGTGGCGCAGCCGCACAGCAGGCAGATAAGTGTGAGGGCAAGTGTTTTGAATTTCATTGTCGGTGTATTTTTATAAGCGTAAAAATATACAAAAAAAACGGAATTTCCAAGTAGAAATTCCGTTTTTAGAATCCGCTTATTTTAGTTGCGTTGTTTTAGTAAGAAGCGCCACCGCGGAGTTTGCGGCGGATTTTCTCAGCCTGCCAGTTGTGAACTGTTAGCCAGCGGCACATAGGCACGTTGAGACTTGTGTAGATATATAAGCCGCCCTTAATGCCCTCAAACGGCTTGTAGGTGTTGCCGCCCTCTGTAATCTGGCATTTGTCGTTGATAAAGTTCATAAACATATAGTTGGCGTTGATGCTTAACATGCCTACGTTGAAACCGAGAACTCCCGAAACCGAAAACTGGTTGATTTGGTCGCCAGAGAGTTTTGTGCCGTATTTTTGGGTGTTCCAGCTTGCTTTCTGTCCCTGCATTACAGAAATGTTGTAATGAGCTCTTGCGCCTACAGTAACGTAGGTCATGTTTCGGTAGATGTCGGATGTGCCGAATTTGAAGAGCAGGGGCACGGTAACAGCCATAGCCCTGAACGATTCTGTCATGTCGTAGAGGTCGTTGTCGCGGGTTTCGTATTTGGTACGGCAGCCGTAAGAAGCAAATTCAAGTCCTGTTTGTATACCAGTCTTGTTGTTTTTAAAGTCGAGGTTGTATACCATTCCGAGCTGGTAACCGGGAGTGTAGTTGAATGCACCAGCGCGTTTTTTGTACATGTCGCCTTTGGCTGTGTGGAGCATTATGTTCTCGTTGGTGTTTTCAGGAGCGCCAAAGCCGTGGTTGAGCCCCACAACAACGCCCCAATAGCGGTATTCCGCTTTGTTGTCCTCTTCTAACTGCGCCGAAGCGGTGGCTATGAATCCGAGGCAGAATAGTAATATGAATGTCAGATGTTTCATCTTGTTATATATTTTCGGTTTGTATATTCATATGTTTATTAATTACGGGAGGTATTCCCAAACGTCGTAGCGAACAGCAGGAGCAGTGGATTCTCCATCCAACTGATAACCTTTTCCGAAGGCAAAAATGCCACGTTGTTGAGGTTCTGCGCCTTTGTTTACAAGGTCGTCGACACGCAGAATCGAAAAACCTACCGCACCTTCGCGAACAATGTTGCTGCAATCGCGCTTGCGCGACCAAGTGCCGTTTGCCAGGTCATACGCCCAGAAATCGTTGAGGAGGTTGCCTGCTTCGTCAACACCTGAGCCAACGTAGAAATTGCTGTAAGAACTGCCCAAATGATTATATTCAAGATAGAATCCAGCAGCATTTGTGCGTGCTACAAAATCCTCAGGAGGTGCAGGCAGTTGTTTGCAAACTATTTCGCCAGCCTTGTTGCTTTTTACTTCGTAGAATAGTCTTCCACAACGTTTCATATTCTGATCATCAGAACTTACGCCTGTGCCTATAATTACTGTGCTTTTGTTCACTTTTACAGCCACTGAATTGTAGTATCCTATGGCGGATTTGTCGCCTAACACGCCTTCTTTTGCGAGGCTTCCAAATGTTAGCCAAGTTTGATAGTTGGTTCCATCTTCTGTGGTGAGGTCTTTAGCCACATTGTAGGTAAACATTTGAGTCTCAATAGCTGTTACCGATGACATTTCGTCGTGCATCATTCCCATGCCTATTACATGCACTGTTCCAATATTATTAGGTGCATCAATAGAGAAACCAACCAAACCAGTTGTGGGTTTTTTTAATCTTTCAACATACGGACGGTTGTTAGGATGGTCAGCGGTGTTGCCAAACCTGTTGTTTTTTAAACTATAAATAAAATTACCATCAGTAGGTTCTCCCGTAGCGTCTTCTCCTCCGATAATATACATTAGGGTGTCGTTTTTGTGGCTATTATAATACATAAATGCGGCACCGTAGCAACGTTCTGTTGGGCCGGAATATGGATGAACATCAGTAGGTTGGAATGTAGCCAATTGTTCCCAAGTGTCTTTGTCTACGTCATAAATCCACATGTCAGAATAGCAATTGAGATTTCCACGTCCACCATAAAAATAAGTTTTGCCTTTTTCGGTAGTGGCAGCAATTATACCTTCACGGGCAGGGAACAAGGATGGTGCATCTTTGCGTTGATACCATACATCGCTCGGCATGCTTGTTAGATGTGTTAACGCCTTGGGACTGTAGCAAGTGTCGCCGTTTTGCGTTACAACAAACGAGCGGATGTGTATGTCGGTGTGGAATTTGAGCTTGTGCTGCTCGCCTTCGAAAAACACAGAATCTTTGTTGTTGTTCTTATCCCATGTTATCTGTTCAAACACCTCACAGTTAGGCTTTTTTATTGTCGGCATTTTGTCGGTGTAGGAATACACGTAGCCGCATTGCACAATGTGAGAAGTGTCGTAAATATAGAATCTTGATTTTAGACCGAGGTAAACGTCCAAATCTTGAATATTTCTTTCGTTGAATGTGAGTTCGAAAGTGTCTTTAACAATTATATCGGTTTGCGCGTTGCCGTACATATACCCATAGAGCGATGACACTAATGTAGAATTGGTGTCGATCTGCCTGAAAATGGTATACGGCTCGCCATCGTCTTTAATACAGCCGGTAATGACGGCGGCGGCTATCAGGCACGAAAAAAAACAGTGTTTTTTCATAGGATGAACTATATTTTTAATGTTTGTCATTTGTTTAGTCTTATTTATAATGGTGTTAAATTAGTTTTTAGCAAGTTAGCGGTATTACAGAATAATACATTACTAAAATCGTTCCAATCCGCTGACAAAGATAAAAAAATTATATAGTAAAAACGAAAAACCGCCGAAAAAAATTTTCCGGCGGTTGTTGAATAATTAAAATAACTATGGAGCACAAATTACTTGCTAATAATCTTTGCCTCTACGCGGCGGTTGTTTTGACGACCTTCGGGTGTCTTGTTGGTGTCGCGGGGCTGGCTGGGGCCGTAACCTTTGGCAATAAGGTGAGTTTTGCCTACACCTATGCTGATGAGGTAGTCGACCACAGCTTTTGCACGGTTGAGCGAAAGCTTGTTGTTGGTGGCTTTGCTACCTTGGTTGTCGGTGTGACCCGAAATCTCTATTACGAGTTTGGGATAGAGTTTAAACACCTCTGCCAATCGGTTCAACTCGCCGTATGATTCGGGACGGAGGTTGGCTTTGCCGGTGTCGAAGAATACGTTGTTGAGCACAACTTTGCTGCCCGGGTCCATAGAGAGCAGACGGATGTTCTTTGTGATTTCTTGGTATTTGGTGGTGGAAGGAATGTTGAAGTTCTCGGAGTGGAACATGTATCCGTCGCTGCTAACAGTCATAGCGTAGTTTTTGCCAGAGGGGAGCATAACTGTGTATGCGCCAGTGGCGGGGTCGGTGGTGATGGTTTCGATAACTTCGTTTGTGGCGTTGTCGGTGATTTCGATTTTTGCTTTTAGGAATTTTGTAGAATCCCAGTCGGTAACCACGCCTTTTACGATGGTCATACGCATAGTTTTGATTACTACTGGGTCTTCGAGCGGAAGCGCGGGTTCTTTAGCAGCGTTTACAGCTACGAGCGGAGGCAGGGCGGGCAATTGGCGGGCTGCCTTGTTGATTACCATAATTTGGTAGATGTCGAAGTTTCCCTGGCCGCCAGCACGTTTAGAAGCGTAGAAACCTATTCTTTCGTTGCCGGGTATGAGCGAGAAATACTGGTCGTCGTCGCCAGAGTTGACTTTAAGACCGAGGTTTACGGGCTCCTGCCATTCGCCGTTGCGGTTTACGCTCATCATAAGGTCGTATCCGCCCACGCTCTTTTCGTTGTCAGAAGCGAAATATATGATAGAGTCGCCAGCGCCGAAGCATGCCGACACCTCGTTGTATTTAGAGTTTACAGGAGCTCCGAAGTTGACGGGCTTGCTCCATTTGCCGCGTTCGTTGCGTGTGCTGATAAAGATATCGAATCCACCCAAGTTGTCTTTTTTGCGGTCTGACGAGAAAATCACGTGTGTGCTGTCGTTTGAGAACGAGAGGACAACCTCTTTAGAGTTGTTTTTGTTGAATTTCACGTTCTTTTTGGGACGTTTCCATTGTCCGTTTTCTTTGCGTTCGGTGCTGTAGAGCGATCCGTTGCCTTTTTTGCCGCGGTAGATAATCATTTCGGTGCCGGTGAGGTCCATGGCGGCGGTGGCGTCGTTTGTTCTCTTGTTGATAGGACGAGCCAGGCGCTGAGCCTCGCTCCATTCGCCGTTTGTGGGCGACGAAGTGTAAATATCTTCAAAAAACTCGAAGTTGAGAGCGTTTCTGCGGTTTTTGAATCCTTCGAATCTGCGTGATGTGATGTAAAGCAGCGAGTCTACATTGCCGAATACGGGTGCATATTCAGGGGCAATAGTGTTGATGTTGCCGGGCATTGTGCGGCTAATAGCGCGAGGGAGTTCTTTTGCTAACTTCAATCCGTTGTTGCACTGGTCTTTGCGTAGTTCAATGTCGGCGGCGTATTGCTGCTTGAAACGGTTAGTCATTAAGTCGGCGCACGATTCAAAATTAGAGAGGGCTTTGTCGAACTGGTTGTTTCTCTGCTGAGCAATAGCCAAGCGGTATTGACAGTCTTGAGCCACAGAGTTGCCCATCAGAGAGTATGCCTCGTCGAGGTGTGAAAGGGCGTTAGCATTTTGAGAAGCCGACAGCTCGCTCACGCCTGTGCGATAGAGCAAGGCTGCGTTTGTATTGTTGTAGTTGAGCGCCTGGTTGTAAAATTCGGCGGCAATTTTCATGTGTCCGGATTTTAAATGGCGGTAGTGACGGTTGCCTATGCGTACATTTTTCCACGCCTCCTTAGCACCGTCGGGCGAAGTAAGAAACTCGCTTTTGGCTATTTTTGGTTTAACCTGCGAATACGCCGGCATTTGTGCACCGAGTAATATTGCAGAGATGATTAACAGTGTCTTTTTCATGTTTTGAGTCGTTATATTGTTTTACTGTATATTATTCAAATAAAAAGTATTATAAAATTTTCATTTCTACCCTTCGGTTGGCTTTGCGGCCATCTTCGGTGGCGTTGCTGGCGGCTGGTTCGGAGTCGCCTGCTCCGCGGGCGGTAAGTCGGGCCTTGTTGATGCCATGGGCTTCGAGCCATTCCACCACAGAGTTAGCGCGTTTTTCAGAAAGTGCCTTGTTGTGCTCTTTGCTGCCGCTGCTGTCTGTGTGTCCGGATATTTCGAGCTTGATGCCGGCGTTTTGTGTCATAAGGTCTACTATCTGGTTCAACTCGCTTTCTGACTCAGGTTTCACGTCCCATTTGTCGGTGTCGAAAAATAGGTTGTTGAGCACAGTTTTGCTGCCGCCCTCAATTTTTTGCAGCGAAATGTTGATCTCTTTTTGCGAGAAAGTGCTGTCGTTTTTGAGGTTGAAGTTTTCTGAGTGGAACAGGTAGCCGTCGGCCTTGATCGACATTCCGTAGTTGGGACCTGCCGGAAGCGAAACCACGTAGCGGCTTGTGGCGCTGTTGGTAGATGTGCTGTATACAAGTTCGTGCTTGTCGTTGTCGTATATTTCTACGTCTGCGGTGATGGGATTGCCTTGGTTGTCGACAACCGAACCGGTAACAAGAGTCATCTGCGAAACAATCGACGGTTGGCTTTCTGGAGTTTTGTCGGCGATTGCGGGTTGCTCTGTCTTGTTGTATGTTACCATATAGATATCGGTGTAGCCCTTTGAATCTGAGCGTTCTGCCGAGTAGTATCCTGTTTTGCCGTCGGCTGAGAGCACGTAGTATACGTTGTCGGCGGGTGTGTTGATTGGGTAACCGAGGTTTACGGGGTCGGTCCAGGTGCCGTCGGATTTGAGCGTGGTTTTAAAAATGTCGTATCCGCCCATGCTGTTGTGACCCTTCGACGAGAAAATCAAAGTTTTGCCGTCGGGGAGCATGTATACGCCGTCTTCATCGTATTTGGTGTTGATGTTCGGCGGCAGTTTTACCGCGCGGCTCCATGTTTTGCCCGAACGCTTAGAAACGTATATGTCGCCGTTGCTCTTGGCTGGGTCTTGGTTGCGTCCACGTATAAAATAGATGGTGTTGCCGTCGTAAGAGAAGCAGGCGGAATTTTCGATAAGCTCTGAATTTATGGTGGAAGGCAGTTTTTCGGGTTTTGTCCAACCTTCTTTTTTCATATAGCTGATGTAGAGGTCGCCCATGGTGTAGGTGAGCAACGACAAGCCGTCGGGAGAAAGAGCCACAGTGGCATCGTGGGCATCGGTGTTTAGACTTTTGCCAGCGTTGACAGGAGGTTGCCACTGCCCGTTTTTATTGTAAGAGATATAGATGTCTTCGTTGTAAAGGCCGTCAACTTTGTCGGTGTAGTTGTTTGACGAACCTTCGCGACGCGATGTAAAAAGCATCATACTTCCGTCGGCAGTGATAATCGGGCTGTAGTCAGGCCATTGAGAGTTGATAGTTGCAATGTTTGTAATTGTAACGTCAACAGGGTTTTGCACTAACTGACGACCGGTGGCGCATTGTTCTTTGTACTGCTTAATAGTAGCTGAGCCAACCTTTGCGAGCATGGCCTTGTTTTTAGAAAACTCGTTGAAATGCTCTTCGGCTTCGTTGAACATAAGGTTGAGCATTTCGGCGCGTGCAAGGTAGTATGGCAGCATCGGTGTAAGGGCATGGTTGCTACTATATGCAGCCTGCAAATATTTGAGAGCCGATTCCCTGTCGTTGCCCGAGAGCTGGCATACGCCAATTCGGTAGTTGAGTTCAGGGTTTTCGCTGTTGTATTTGTAGGCGTCGAGATAGTAGGGAAGGGCGTCGCTGAACATCGCCGGGTTGTTTGTGTCGAAAAACTTGTTGCCGTTTTTGACATTTTTCCAAGCCTCGGAGAAACCTTCGGCTTTGGTTTTGAACTTGGCCTGGTCGATGGCAGCCTCCTGTCCTTGTGCTGCACCCAATTGAGCAGCAAAGATAAATGCTAATATGATTAATACCTTATTCATGTTTACAACTTGGTATTAACTAAACTTTCTGCTTTTTGGCGGTCTTTGTCGGCGTTTTTAACATCGAAGAGCATCTCTTCGGCGTTTGCTCTGTTGTTGTAAGCTGTAAAGTTGTACGGGTCTTTTTCTATGGCTTTTGTGAAATACGATTTGGCCTTAGCATAGTCTTGACGGTTGAAATACAAATTGCCGTAGCTGATGTATGAGGAAGGGTTTTCGGGATATTTCTCAATCAAAGCGTCGAAATCGGCAGCAGCCTTGTCGTATTGCTTGTTTTTAGCGTAGAGTTGTCCGCGAGCGTTGATAAGGTCGTAGTCGTCGGGTGAGATTTCGAGAGCAGTGTTAATGTCGGTTAAAGCTCCGTTGATGTTGCCCGATTCGGCTTTGGCCTGCGCTCTGAATACGTAAGCGTATGTGGCTGACGGATTGATAGTAATGGCGGTAGTGTAGTCGTCGATAGCCGCCTTGTAGTTTTCGCGGAGGAAGTGCGCTGTGCCACGGTCGCAGTAAGCGTTGGCGTATTTGTTGTTTGCGCTGATTGCAAAATTGTATTGTTTTTCAGCCTGTGCGTAGTCGCCTGCGAGCAGGTAGACCATTCCTCTGAAATAGCTTATGTCGGCGCTTTCGTATCCGAGGTTCTGAGCCTTGTCGATATCTTGGAGAGCCGCTTTGAAATTGCGGAGACGGGCGTTGCTGATAGAGCGTGCGAGATAATAGCGCGGGTTTTCGTTAAGCGAAACGGCTTTGTTGAAGTCGTTGTGGGCGTCGCCATCGCGATTGGCTGTTAATTCTGCCAAACCTCTGTTGTATAGAGCCTGATAGAAATTATCGTTTGATTGCAGCGCTTTGGAATAGTCGTCGATAGCTACGCTGATAGATTTGTTGTTGTGGTCTTTGATTCCTTGGTTGTAGGCGAGGGCGCTTTCCTGACCTGCCACTACCACTAAAGTTTTGTCTTCGGTTTGTGCAAATGCGCACTGTACGGATAATAGCAGTGCCGCGCTGAGTAATGTTGTTTTATTCATAGTTTTGTAATTGTATTGTTGTCTGTATATTTGACAAAGTACAAAATTACGGAAAAATTAAAAATAACCAAATTTTTTATTTGAAATTATGGTTAAAAAAACGTAGAGACGCACCCCAAAAAAACGTAGAGACGTGCCCCAAAAAACGTAGAGACGTGCCATGGCGCGTCTCTACAATATAAATTGTATGTGATAATCCAATTAGTCGTTGATCATCATTGGCATAATGAGCATGAGAAGGTCTTCGTGCTCGGCTTCCGGTTCTAACGGGAATACAAGGCAAGCGCGGGAGGGGTCTGACATAGCCACAACCACGTTTTCGGATTCGATAGCCTGAAGGATGTCGAACATGAATGCCGATTTGAAACCGATGCCCATCTCTTCGCCGTCGTACTGGGCGTTGATGTGCTCGTATGCCGAAATAGAGAAGTCGATATCCTGAGCCGAAACAGTTACCTGGTTTGCAGTAAGCTCAAACTTGATAAGGTTGCTGGCCTGGTTTGCAAACACCGAAACACGTTTTAATGTGGTAGCGAGGTCGGCGCGGTTGATGGTGAGCTTGTTGGGGTTGTCTTTGGGGATAACCGACTCGTATTTGGGATATTGACCTTCCAACAAGCGGCATATCATTTCGTAGTCGCTCATTGTAAAGTGTGCGTTTTTGTCGTCGAACTGCAGTTTGATTTCGCCAACTTCTTTGCCGAGGATGTTCTTTAACATGCCGGCTGGTTTTTTGGGAAGGATAAACGATGCTTCGCTTGATGCAGTTACGTCGTCGCGTTTGAAACGTACCAACTTGTGTGCGTCGGAAGCTACGAAAGTGGTTCCTTCGGCATTGAAGAGCATAAAAATACCAGTCATAACAGGACGGAGCTCGTCGTCGGATGTGGCAAAAAGAGTTTTGTTTATGCCTTTGAGCAATACCTCGCCGGGGATGTTTACGGTAAGGGTCTGCGATTCGTCAAGTTGTGGCATGTTGGGATATTCGTCGGCGTTTTGACCTAATACTGAGTATTTTCCGTTTTCGGATAGAATGTCAACCGCCTTGGTTTCGAGGTTGATTTCAAAGATCAATGGCTGCTCGGGGAACTCTTTTAGGATGTCGGTAAGGCGTTTTGCTTCGATGGCTATTTTGCCTTGACCGTCAACATTGTCGAGAGTCATCTGAGTGCGCATTGTTGTCTCGAGATCGCTTGCTGTGATAGTAAGAGTTTCGCCGTTGATTTCTAACAAGAAGTTAAGAAGCGCGGGAATTGTGCTTTTGCTGCTTATAACTCGGCTTACGGTTTGCAAGCGCGAGAGCAGTTCGGTGCTTGATACTACGAATTTCATTGGCTGGTGTGTTTTATGTTAGTTTATGTCTTTAGTTTACTTATATATTTGATATAAAGAAAATTACAATTCATATCCGAATCCGCGGAGTCGGCCGGCGTTGTCGCGCCAATCTTTGCATACCTTGACAAATATTTCCAAGTAGATTTTTTTGCCGAAGAAAGCCTCCAGCTCTTTTCTTGCCGCGGCACCGAGCCGTTTGAGCGCCGTTCCGCCTTTGCCTATGATAATGCCTTTTTGCGAGTCGCGGATTACGTTGATAACTGTTTGAATGCGGATAATCTTCTCTTCTTCTTTGAAGGTTTCCACCACCACTTCTACCGAGTATGGAATCTCTTTTTCGTAGTGTTCGAGAATTTTTTCGCGGATGATTTCGCTTACAAAAAAACGCTCCGGCTTGTCGGTAAGACGGTCTTTTTCAAAGTACGGCGGATTTTCGGGCAAAAGTTCCACTATCCGTGTAAGAATGTTGTCGGTGTTGAATTTGTGGAGGGCAGAAACGGTATGTATTTCGGCTTTTGGTATAAGGCTGTGCCATTGGGCTATAAGTTCTTCTACCTTGGCTTGGTCGGCGAGGTCTATCTTGTTGATCAACAAAATGATAGGGACTTCCAATTTTGAAACCATATCAAGGAAGAACTGGTTTTTGGTTTTTGATTCGAGCACGTCGGTAATGTAGAGGATTACGTCGGCGTCTTCGAGTGCCGATTCTGAGTATTTGAGCATGCTCTCCTGCAGCTTGTATACTGGTTTTAATACGCCAGGGGTGTCCGAGTAGACTATTTGATAGTCGTCGCCGGTAACAATACCCATGATCCTGTGCCGGGTGGTCTGACTCTTGGATGTGATAATCGAGAGCCGTTCGCCCACCAAGATGTTCATCAGTGTTGATTTCCCTACGTTGGGGTTGCCTACTATGTTTACAAAGCCTGATTTGAAAGCCATTTTTGTTTTCTGTTTTAACATCGCAAAGGTAAAAAAAAAACAACGGCAGACAAATGGTAGTTGTAAAAAACAATGTTAAATTTCCACAATAATTTAATATATTTGCCGCAAAATACCAACATAATGGTTAAGTTGCTGGCAATATTATTTTTGACAGTTTCGCTTACTTGTTCGGCGAGCCAAATCGACACTCTCAGAAACGACACTCTGATGAGCACACCTGCTTTTACCGCCTGTTTTAAGGGTGGCACCGTGGTAAAGAAAAACTCTATGGGCGAGGTGGTGGAGGGCGTGCTTGCTGTAGATACCGACTTGTGGACTACCGGTCCGCTTGTTTTTTTTGCCTCGGGGTTTAAAATCAAGATCAACGAGTGGGGCAAGGTTTACACTGGCGTTTCGGTGGCTAACTTTATTGCCCAGGCTTGCAACAACAATTTTTACGAATTTAAGGGTAAGACTCCTATCGCTTTTGATCCTCAGGGGCTTGTGATAGAGGGTTTCCTCGCTCAAAGTATCGAGTTTGTAACTATTGACGGAATACACTTTTGGACGATGCCCGGAACAGATGTAAGATTTTATTCCTCGGGCAAGATTATGCGTGTAACACTTTCCGACACCGAAAAACTGAGCATCAATAAAAACGAAAAAATCGCCTTTATGGCGCATCACCAGGTAACTTTCAACCATGAGGGGTATGTTTCGCAAGGCGTTACCGCTAAAAAAGCTACATTTGTTGACCGCTATGGAAATACTGTTACTAAACAGCAAGGTGACGTTGTAAGGTTTGACCAAGATGGATTGTTAATTGAATAATATATATATATCGATGAAAATAAAGACTTCTACACAAAAAACTACTTTTAAAGAATCGGGCGAGTGCTATACCAACGCCTATTCTGAATATGATGAAAATGGTAACGAAACTCTTTCTGTTGACTACGACGAAAGCGAGTCGGTGGTGTCAAAAACTGTGACAAAATACGATGACCAAAGCCGGAAGACAGAGCTTCAGATTTTTTCAGGAGAGGACGAACTTAATGAAACTCACTATTTTGAGTACGCTCCCGACGGACGCATTAGTAAAGAAACTATTGAGTATCAGGGCGGATTCAAATCGGTGAAATCTTACACTCATTCTGACAACGGGCTCACTATCACCACGGTAGACGAGGATGGCAATGAGGAGGAAAAAGAGGTGCTTGTTTCCGATGCCGACGGCAATGTTACCGAGCGCACTGTCACCGACTACAATGGCGAGGAGAGCCTTCATCAGGTGTCGGAATATACCGACGGCAAGCTCATCATATCCAAGAATCTCGACAAAGACGGCAGCGAAATCAACCACCGCATTTTCAAATATCAGGAAGATGGCAAAATTTCGTTTGTAGGCATACTCAATCCTAAGAAAGAACTCTTAGACAGCTATTCGTATCAGTACGACGAAAAGGGTCGCGAGGTGTTGCAGACCGTAGGCACACGCGGCAAAATCACCACAGAATACGACGACGAAAACAGAACTACCACAGTGGTTACCTCTACTGGCACAGGACAAGTTATAAACCAGACTGTTACATCTTATAACGAAAATGGCATGACCATCCGTGAAGAGGATTTTAGCACTGTGAGAGAGTATGAGTACACCTTATATATATAAGGATATTCTTGATTGAAAAATTAGAAACTGCCGCTGCCGCCACCAAAAGACCGTCCGCTTGATGAGGAATGGGTGTCGCTGTCGTATGATGAGTAGCTGTGGTACTCTCGTTCTGGGCGTTCCTCTCGTTCTGGTGAGTATGTCTTTTCGGTATCAGAACGGATATGCTTGTCTTCTCTTTCAGTGAGGATGAATGATCCTGGTTTGATATAGCTGCCGGCAGCGGTGGCCTTGCGGATGGTTTTGTAGTTGGTGCGTGAAAAATAGAGCATTGCGATAGCAACCAATATGCCTACACCGATACTCTCCAGAATCATATCTTTGAGCTTGTTGTCTGAGGATAGAAATTGGTATTTGTTTGTTTGGTGCGATGTTCCATAATGCTTGTCTATCATTTTGTATATTTCAATGTCGGTCTGGTAAGAGTCGATAAAGGTGTTGATGGCGTTGAAATATTTTTTGGCTTTGAGGTTGGGAGTCATTGCTGAAATATAGTCCGAACTGTTTTGTCGTGCAACGCCTAGTTGGTATGGCTTGCCGATGTCGAGTATAGAAAAAATGCGGTTTTGCATGTCGATTGTCAAAATTACACCATCGTAACCATCTTTGGTGGGTTCTCCCTTGCCAAAATCGTTGTATTCATAAAAATCCATAGCAAAGTTTTCGGCGGCATTGTTGCCGTTGCCATCCTTGCGGTTGTTGTGGTCGATGGTAACTATTACCATATCAATATCAAAGTGGTTGATAAAAGATTGGATTCTGCTTTGCAAACGCTTTATTTCATCTTCCGACAGAAGGTTGGCAGCATCGTACACTTTAATGGCAGTGTCGACGTAAGGCGTTGTGAGGGCAAGAGATAGCTGGTTGCTGTTGAGGTTGCCTTTGAGAAACGATTTGTTGACCAATGGATTGTCGGCTGAGCGTTTAGCAATTTCATATTTCGACCATCCCTGCAATTCGTCTTGGGCAGGTTTGTAATGTTCGATGAGATTTGCAGCCACACTATCGGCAAAGTATATGAAAAGGTCTTCGTAGGTGGAGTTTTCGGGTGGATTTGCAAAATAGTTGTCCATCTTGTCAGACGCCCATTCTTCTCCTCGCTCTGCTTCGCCTTTGCACATTACTTTGTATGTGTTTTTTATATAGTCGTAGTGTAATGCGATTCCATTTTGTTCGTTGTAGGCGTTTTTAAGATAAAAATCGTTTAAGAATTTAGAGTAACGTTCTATGTCGGTGGTCACCACAAGCACGTCGCCGCCTATCTTTTCGGCAGCTTTTGCCATGTGGGCGTTGATGTTTTCGTTGGTGGTCACCACTTTCTCTGACGATATGCGTATATACAGCAGATCATTGTCAACTGTAGGAATGTCGTCGATATTGTTGATCGACTGCGCGTTTGCCGCAAGCGAAACGGCAAGCGTCATTATTATGATGGCTATTTTTTTCATAAGAAATTAGTAACGAGGTAAATAACTATAAAGGTAATAACCGAAATTATGGCGGCTCTGATAGCTGCGAACTTTGCCATTTTTAAATGGTCAACAGGTATGTCGCCAACTATGAGTCCTGTTTGACCGTTCATGGCAAAGGTGTATATTTTGTTTTGAATTTTGGTGTTGAGCAACCAAACAGGCAGCAAGGCGTAGTGCAGACCAGTAATGATAGTGGTTTTGTTTACTTTCTCATTCACGAGCGGACTTCCTATAGTGGAGTAGATAGCTCTTTGAAACGACTGATCCATACGCTGTTCTGCACGAGATTTGTCTTCGTCGGGAGAAACGTCGTATTTTTCTGCCAAGAATCCCGACAGAAAAGAGTAGTCGAACGGTTGGCATTCGGAGAAATCATAAGGCTCAATCGAGTCCATAGTGTCGTCGTCGAATTTTTTGCTGCCATCGGCTGGAACTTTTTCAAATTCTACACTGCCTGACCGTTTTATGTACGAGATATCTGTTTTTGTATAGATATAATCGCCATTGCGCCAAGAAGTTGAAACGTGTTTTTCGCCTTCAAACGAACCAAATGATTTGCCATCGTAAAGCCAAAAGGGAACGTATACGCCGGTAATTTTTTCGATATTTTCTTTGCGGCCAAATTCGTCGGGCGCAAATCGTTTGCCTTTCCGGTAATCGTTGTAAGCCTGGATAGCGTCTTCTTTAGATTTTTTGAATGGTATAATCAGTTCTGGTTGAAACCTTCCTTCCAATCTGTTTTTTATGATTCCCGTGCTGCCACAGTATACACAGAAAGTGGACGCGGTGTTTGTGTCGGTTACCATTTCTGCGCCACAGTTTTTGCAATGAAACAGATTCAGTTCGGGCTGGTTTGCCGCGGGCTGGTTTGCCGTGGTTTGGTTGAAAGGCGGCGGTGGCGGCGGCGGCGGTGCGGATGCCGTTTGTGTGATTTTGAATGCCTCTGCCTGTGACAACGCCGTTCCGCAGAAACTGCATTTGAAGTCCTGAGTTTCGGCGTTGAATAGCAGATTGTTGCCACAGTTGGGACATTTGAGTACGGTTGTATCCATTTTGTATTGAGTTTTAGTTTATTTTCCTATACCTTTATAGTGAAAGTCCAATGCGGTCATATCTTCAGCGTTTAGCAAGTTGCGACCGTCGAAAAGGAATGCGGGCTTCATCATACCGTCGTGGATGCGTTTCCAATCGAGGGTCTTAAACATATCCCACTCGGTGAGGATTACCACGGCGTGAGCGTTTTGACAAGCCTCGTAGGGGTCGGAAACGAACGAAAGCTGCTTTTGGTTTTCTTCGTCGCTCTTGCCGTTTACGTGGTTGATGTCGGTAAATATCTGATTTGGCGATACTTTCGGGTCAAAAACCGAAATATTGGCAAGGTCGTTCATCAGAGTGTCAGCCACATACATAGCGGGAGTTTCGCGGGTGTCGTTGGTGTTTTTCTTAAACGCCCATCCGAGAAATGCTATCTTCTTGCCCGACACGGTGTTATAAAGCGTTGTGATGATATTGTCGGCAAAACGGTGCTTTTGATAGTCGTTCATCTTGATAACCCAATCCCAATATTCGGCAACTTCTTCTAAGCCAAGAGTTTTGCAGATGTACACGAGATTGAGCACGTCTTTTTGAAAGCACGAGCCGCCGAAACCTACCGATGCGGTGAGAAACTTGTTGCCAATACGGCTGTCGGAACCAATGGCTTTGGCTATCTCGGTAACGTCGGCACCTGTTTTTTCGCAAAGTGCTGACAGTGAGTTTATCGACGAGATACGCTGTGCCAAAAATGCGTTTGCGGTGAGTTTCGACAGCTCGCTGCTCCACACGTTGGTCTGGATGATTTTTTCGCGGGGAATCCAATGAGCGTAAATAGCAGTGAGTTCCTCAATAGCCGCCTTGCCTTCGGGAGTCTGCAATCCGCCTATGAGCACACGGTCGGGATTGAGAAGGTCGTTGATGGCAGTACCCTCGGCAAGAAATTCGGGGTTAGAAAGTATTTGAAACTTCACGTGGTTGCCGGTGTTGTCCAAAATAGAGCGTATAGCCTCGGCAGTGCGCACGGGAAGGGTAGATTTTTCAACAACGATTTTGTCTGATTTTGACACTGCTGCAATTTGGCGTGCGCAGAGTTCTATATATTTAAGGTCTGCCGCCATGCCTTTGCCCTTGCCATACTCTTTGGTGGGAGTGTTTACCGACATAAAAATCATGTCCGCCTTGTCGATGGCGCTCTCCACGTCGGTAGAGAAAAATAGGTTTTTGCCGCGAACCTTCATTACAATTTCGGCAAGTCCGGGTTCAAAAATAGGAATGTCGTGCGGATTGTCGGAGTTCCACGCGGCAATGCGGTTTTTGTTGAGGTCAACAACCGTGATATTTATTTCGGGACATTTGTAGGCCATCACAGTCATTGTGGGTCCGCCTACATAGCCTGCGCCTATGCAACAGATATTTTTAATCATTTCTACCTTTTTTCGTAATTCTTGTTTATCCAATTTTTGTATTCGCCCGATTGAACGTTTTTAATCCATTGAGCATTAGACAAATACCATTCAACGGTTTTGCGGATGCCTTGTTCAAAATTTACAGATTGTTTCCAACCGAGTTCGCTCTTGATCTTGTCGCAGTTGATGGCATAGCGGCGGTCGTGACCTGGACGGTCTTTTACAAAGGTTATCAGTTTTTTGTAAAAATCCTTCTCCTTGCCGTGCTTTTCTGCCATAATTTCGCAAACAGTGTTGACGATTTCGATGTTGGTGCGCTCGTTTTCGCCGCCGATGTTGTAGGTTTCGCCAACTTTGCCTTTTGTAAGGATGGTATAGATAGCGCTGCAATGGTCCTCCACATATAGCCAATCGCGAACATTAAGACCGTCGCCGTAAACAGGTAGCGGTTTTTCTGCCAAGATGTTGAGAATCAAAAGCGGAATAAGTTTTTCGGGGAAATGGTAAGGTCCGTAGTTGTTGGAACAGTTAGACTTGGTAATCGGCAGTCCGTAGGTGTGCTTGTAAGCCTCCACAAGATGGTCGGACGATGCTTTTGATGCTGAATATGGGCTGCGAGGGTCGTAAGGTGTGGTTTCGTAGAAATATCCTGTTTCGCCGAGACTTCCGTAAACCTCGTCGGTGGAGATATGGTGAAAACGCACATCCTTGCGGTCGCCCCAATAGTTGCGGGCATTTTCCAAAAGGTTGAACGTGCCAACAATATTGGTTTCGATAAAGTCCTTAGGACCAAGAATAGAGCGGTCTACGTGACTTTCGGCTGCAAAATGCACTACTGTGTCGATGTCGTATTTCTTAAAAATGTTGGCAATTCCTTCCTTGTCGCAGATGTCGGTCTGCTCAAAAAAGTAGCGGCTGCCCGAGAATTTTGCGGCAATGTCGCTGAGGTTTTCGGGATTGCCTGCGTAGGTCAGTTTGTCAACGTTGATGATTTTGCCTTGAAAATCAGTCTTTTCGAATACATATCTTATGAAGTTGGAGCCGATAAAACCTGCTCCGCCTGTTACCATTATTGCTTTCATACGTTTTGAGAATATTGTTGGGTTGTGTAAAAGTCGTTTTTGTTTAACTTGTTGAGTTTAAGGTCTTTCTCTGAGAATATCATATTCTTGGTGTCAATATGCCAGTCGATATTGATAGTTGGGTCGTTGTAGATGATGCCCTGTTCTGAATCCTTGTTGTAGACATTGTCGACCTTGTATTGGAAAATCGCCTTTTCGCTCAGCACCACAAATCCGTGAAGGAAACCGCGCGGAATAAAGAAACGGCGGTGGTTCTCGTCGGAAAGTTCCACAATCTCGTATTTGCCAAAAGTGGGGGAGTCGGTGCGCACGTCAACAGCCACGTCGAGCACCTTGCCTAACGCCACGCTAACGAGTTTTGCCTGAGTGTAAGGCGGACGTTGAATGTGCAGTCCGCGCAATACGCCGAAGCTGCTGCTCGATTCGTTCTCTTGAATGAAACATACCTTGCCAATGTTCTGTTGAAAGAGTTCTTTCTTGTATGTTTCGCAAAAATATCCTCTGTTGTCGCCGAAAACTTTGGGTTCTATAATCCAAAGTCCGGGGATTGATAATTGCTTAAATTCCATTTGGTTATAATAAAAAAAACGTAGAGCCGTAATTGTTTACGGCTCTACAAAAATATAAATAAAAAATATAAAAGTCAAATTAATTGTTTCCTTCTTCGGCAAGTTTCATAAGATACTGACCGTAACCGTTTTTGGCCAAAGGCGCAGCAAGTTGTTTCAATTTTTCGGCAGTGATGTAGCCGAGGTTGTATGCAATCTCCTCCACGCACGATATTTTTAAACCTTGGCGTGTTTCGATGGTTTGAATAAAACTTCCTGCCTCGTTGAGCGATTCGTGAGTGCCGGTATCGAGCCAAGCAAATCCACGACCCATAAGTTCCACGCCTATGCGGTTTTGCTCTAAGTAGCATTGGTTTACGGTGGTTATTTCTAATTCGCCACGAGCCGACGGCTTGATTTCAGAGGCAATCTTCACCACGTCGTTGGGGTAGAAATATAAGCCTACCACGGCGTAATTAGATTTTGGATGAGCCGGTTTTTCTTCAATAGAAGTAGCGCGTCCCTCTTTGTCGAAAGCGATTACACCATAACGTTCGGGGTCGGTAACCTGATAGCCGAAAACGGTGGCTATGTTTTTCTCTTCCACATTCTTGCGTGCGTCTTTGAGCAGATTGGGAAGCCCATGTCCGTAGAAGATATTGTCGCCTAAAACCAAGCACGCACTATCGTCGCCGATAAAATCTTTTCCAAGGATAAATGCTTGTGCGAGACCTTCGGGACGGGGTTGTTCCACATACGAAAACTTCAAACCAAGATCTTCGCCAGAGCCCAACAGTCTTTCAAACAAAGGTAAATCCTGAGGTGTTGAAATAATCAGAATTTCTCTGATGCCAGCCAACATAAGCGTTGACAGCGGATAATAAATCATCGGCTTGTCGTATACCGGCAGAAGCTGTTTGCTTATAGCTTTGGTGATAGGGTACAACCTTGTGCCAGAACCGCCTGCGAGAATGATGCCTTTCATAATAATATCATTTTTGAGATAATTAATATGTGGAATCTATTCAATTTTTATGCCTTTTTAGGCGGCAGCTTCGCTTTTTTCCAACTCGTCAACCTTCTTTGCTATCAGTTTGAATATTGCAATGCCGAATGCTACAATGATTCCGAAGGCAAGTCCCAATACGGTATAAATAATAATTGAGCTTAACTTCGGAAATTGGTAACTGTTGCTAACAGTAAAATGTTCCACAAGTGCAAAGCGGTCGTTGGCGATGTCGGCGAGTTGCTCCATCAACATACCTTTTTTTGCAGAGGTGATTCTCGCGTCCTTGATAATAGTATTGATAATACCATTGATAGGTTCGCCCTGATTTAGGATGATGCCTTTGCCGTCGAGACCGGTCTCTTTGATAAAAAACTGGTTTTCGGTGGAGTTCTTAACGCGTGTTACAGCTGCGCTTGTAAGCGAGTCCATGTTTGAAATCTGTTTCGACAAGTCCTCAACTTGGCTCTTGATGCCGCTCGCCATAGTGGAAAGGCGCTCGGAAATGTATTGATTTTCACCTAAGTAACTGGTGATTTTTTCTTCTGCCTCTTGCAAAACGGAGTTGTCGGAAACCATTAGAACAATCTCAAAAAACGGATAGTAGCTGTACTCTTGGAATGTAGAGTCGTTTACCATTTTCTTTTTGGTTGCACGGTATTCGGTGAACTCTTGAAATTGGATTTGCTTTATTTTGTTGGCAGACTCCAAAGAGATATTGAGACGTTGGGCGAGAAACTCGGGGGCAGAACCTGCCATTGTGCCGAGGTTGTCGATCTGACCTGCAAAAAACTGATTGCCCAAAGCGCCCGAAGAATACTTGATTTTGCTTACATAGTATCTGTCGCTGGTGGCATACAATACAATTCCGGCAATCAAGCCTAAGAGCGTGAGCACAATCACGATTTTGAAACTACGTGCTACTGATAATAAGCAAAACTTTCCAAATCTTGCAATTAAACCGTTGCCATTCTTTGTGTTGCCTTTGTTGTCGCCGTTGTCTTTCTTTCTGCGTAAAAATCCAGGAATAAGACGGGTAAAGTCAAACTCGGCGCTGCGTTCTTCATTATCTAATTGTAACTGACGAATTGTACTAAACTGAGAGTTAATCAGTTCGTATTGCTTCATCATGAGTTCGTGAAAATCTTTTTTGCTTAGTTCTTCTTGATTTTCGGAATTCTGGTTTGTGTTTTCTGCCATTTTTGTAAAAATTTTTGTTGGCAAAAATAGTAATTATTTTTTATTGAGTAAATATTTTATCACTCATTTTGATATTTTTGCGGCATGAAAGGGTTGATATGTATATTTGCAGTAGTGCTTACGGTTGTGCCAAGAGTGTTGCAAGCACAATCCGACACGTTGAGCATGTATATCGACACCGTTACCGTGCATGGACGTGGCGGCAACAAGGGGCAGACAATTCGCCGTTCTGATTATCAGCATGCCACATCCGCCGATGGCAACTATGTGGAGCAGATTGTAAAGATGCAGCCGGGTGTAAGTTCGGTGTCGGAACTATCGTCGCAGTATAATGTAAGAGGAGGAAGTTTCGACGAGAACCTCGTGTATATCAACGGTGTGGAGATTTATCGTCCGCTGTTTGTGCGTAGTGGCGAGCAGGAGGGACTTTCGATAGTCAACAGCGATTTGGCAGGCAAGGTGGAGTTCTCCTCTGGCGGATTCGGCGCGGAGTATGGCGACAAGATGTCGTCGGTGCTTGATGTCGCATACCGACGTCCCGACCGAAACGCTTTGTCAATTACGGCAGGCTTGATGGGCGGCTCGGTGGCTGGTGAGACCATATCTAAAAATGCCAAGTTTACTTTGATTTCGGGAATAAGATACCGCACATCGAAATACATACTTAATTCCCTCGAAAAAAAAGGCGAGTATAACCCGTCGTATACTGATTTTCAGCTGTTTTCTACTTATAAAATCACATCTCGCTTAAATGTTTGGGCATTGGGAATGTTGTCTGCCAACAGATTTTCCTTTGTTCCCGAAAGTCAGACCACTTCTTTTGGCACTATGCAAGATGCGTTGCAGATGAATATCTATTATGCTGGCAGCGAAAAAGATAGCTATTCCAACGCTATCGGAGCGCTGGCATTTGAGTATTCCGACCGTAAAAGCATCAAGATGACAGTTTCTGCCGCATTTTACGCCATAAAAGAAAATGTTGGCTACGATATTGCCGCA
The DNA here is from genome assembly GCA_017960885.1 of Bacteroidales bacterium. Classification (GTDB taxonomy): domain Bacteria; phylum Bacteroidota; class Bacteroidia; order Bacteroidales; family UBA3824; genus UBA3824. The sequence goes on along the minus strand of JAGCYI010000188.1, from coordinate 8,572 downwards.
GCTTATCTTCTTAGCAGTCTCGACCGCCGTTTGGGAGAACCCGACGACAATCTTGCAGCGGCAGACATTGGGGTGGGAGAGAGCCTCAGCCACGCACGCAACTCTGTGATGGCGCATTTGTCGGCATTTAAATATAGCGGTGTATATTTTTCTAATGCCAACAAGTTGGGTTGGGGATTCCAGTCTATGCTTTACGATGTTGATGGAAAGGTAAACGAATGGCAGACAATGGATTCGGCAGGATTTTTTGTAAATGCCGACAAGTCGTTGGCAATGTATCGGAGCAATGTTTGGAAAACTGAGTTAGCCCGCCCTGATTTTTCGGCTTACGTATACGACAAGTATGATTTTCCACCCACTTTTGGAGATGTTTCGGTTAATATAGGTGCAAGGGTTTGTTATTCTGATTATTCGCAAATCACATCTTTTAGCCCACGCTTATCTGTTTTAATAACTCCATATAATTTAAGAGGTTACTCGTTCCGTATTGCAGCGGGACGATATGTCCAGCCGTTGACCTTCCGCGAATTAATGAATACCGACGGCACACCGCTGCTCTCTCGTGATCCTCAAAAGTCGCTTCACTTGGTGGCAGGCGTTTATCACGATTTTCTAATGTGGAACCGTCCATTTAAGATTACAGCCGAGGCGTATTATAAAAAGCTCTCCGATATTGTGCCTTATACTGTTGACAATGTGAAGATTACGTATTATGCAAGTCAGCGTGCCGACGGATATGCCGCTGGTGCCGACTTTAAAATTTACGGCGAGTTTGTAAAGGGTATGGATTCTTGGTTGAGCCTTTCGCTGTTGAAGACCGAGGAGGATATCCGTGATGATGGCTATGGCACTATTCCACGTCCCGACGACCGCAGGTTTTCTTCAAGCTTGTTTTTCAGAGATTATTTCCCTAAATTCGATTTCCTTGGCGTCAATGTTACATTGGTGTATGCCACGCCTCTGCCCTTTGGACCTGAAAATTCACCAAGGCATACTGCTGTTTTTCGCAGCAAACAGTATTTGCGCACCGACTTTGGTTTGGAGGCGAAACTTTGGCAAAATCGTCTCAAAAATGGACGTTCCATAAATATAGGCGTGGATATTTTTAATCTTTTTGATATAAAAAACACAGTATCATATAGTTGGGTTACCGTTGTTCCATCGGAGAAAAATGCTTCTGAGGGTACTTTTGCACAATATGCCGTACCCGATCGGCTTACTTCGAGGCGCATTAACGTAAAAATATCTTTAAAAATGTAGATTTTGGCTGCATATTTGTATTATTATTTGTAAATTTGTAACCGTTAAACAAACGGCAGTACACCAAACAGACATATATTATTGATTCAAAAATGATTGAAGCAGAAGAAATAAAAGAACGTCGCCGAAAGATAATCACCCAGATTCGTGATTATTATACAGAGCGTCTCGGCAGATACACACATCAGCGCATAAGCGAGGAATGGCATTTCTACGGTCTCGGATTTGTCCGCGATGAGATGCAATACGTGTTTGGATTTAACGCTGGTTTTTTCCGTAAACAAGAACCTCAGGGACAAGCATATACTCACGCTGGTGTTAATGTGTTAGTTCGCACAAATGGAACTAATCCCCAGTTGAGGACTCAGTATCTCAAGTTTTTCCGTCATCAACTTGCTGGATGGATCACAAATCAGGAGTCTAACTTTTCATCGTTCAGAGGCGGAGTCGGAGTGGAGTTCCCCCATTACCGTGCATTGAGTTCGTTCGCATCTGACGAAGAAGTTTTCCAATACATCAAAGACGGTATCGACAAAGTTGCCGAACTTTACCACGTGATAGCAAAAAATCCTGACGGTATTTTCGACAATGTAGTTTGTATGATAGCTCCTTGGGACGAATCTATTATTGAGCTCGCCCAAAGGCAGATAGAGAAACAATAAGAGTTTGATTAACAAATGTTTTTTTTAAATCCAATGTTTCTCTGGGCGGGATTGGCAGTGCTTATTCCGCCTATAATTCATTTGTTTAATTTTCGTAAATATAAAACCGTATATTTCAGCGATATACGGTTTCTTGATACTATTAGGCAAACCACTCGGCGCAAATCGGTGATTAAGCATATTTTGCTTATGCTGTTGCGAATGTTTGCTATCGCCGCACTTGTGCTGGCTTTTGCACAGCCGGTCAAAATCGCTTCGTCTGAGTCGTCTGCTCAGAAACAACCAGCTCCTCCTGTTATCTATATCGACAATTCTTTTAGTATGCAGACTGGCGACAACTCTGTTGCTGCTCTTGAAACAGCTAAAAACAAAGCGTTAGAGATTGCCGACGCATATCCAAAGGAGACAAAATTCCTTTTCCTTACCAATGATTTTTCGCAGGAGCATTTCCGATTGGTCAACGCGCTTACTATCAGGGATTTTTTGCAGAATGTGAAGGTGTCGCCTTCTGTGAGGACATTGTCGGAAACCATTGCCAAGGCCGAACAAAATCTCAACCTTTTGGATGTGCCTGCCGACGTGTTAAAAAATATTTTCTTAATTTCTGATTTTCAACAGAATATTTGTGACTTTGATAATATTTCGGTTGACTCGCTCACTCAGATAAACATTGTGCCTGTGCAGACCGAGAGCATCTCTAATCTTGCAATCGACACCTGCATCTTTAATACTCCTCTGCGCCGTTCTGGTGGGCAAGAGGAATTAACCGTATTTGTAAAAAACTATGGAACAAATACTTATAACAATGTTCCGCTGACACTTGTAATCAATGGCAAGCAAAAGAGCGTTCAGCAGTTTTCGATAAATTCGGGCGAACGCAAGGAACTCACTGTCAAGTATGTAAACGAACCGCAAACCTTTGTTAACGGCGTTTTGGGCATCACTGATTCGCCGGTGGATTTCGACAACACTCTCTATTTCTCGTACCGCCTCGACACTCTTGCCAAGGTGCTAATTATTGGCGAACAATCTGTGAACAAGTATTTTACGGCTTTGTTCGACGGCGATGAGGCTTTTGCGGCTGATGTTTGTACCGATGTTGCCAAATCCGACCTCGACCTGCAACGATACAAGACTGTGATACTCAACCAGCTGCCGTCTATCCCTCACAATCTTGCCACGGCTGTGCACAGTTTTGTCTCCACTGGCGGAAATCTGATTTTTGTGCCGTCGTTCTCGGGCAATATCTCTGACTACAACTATCTGCTCAACCAGCTGCAATGCAATGCGTTGATTTCAAAAGACACTATCAGTTGCACAATTTCAAAGGTGGATGTCACCTCGCCTCTTTTGCGTTCGGCTGTGAAGGAGATAAAAGAAAACACCGACCTGCCTACGGTTACCAAGTATTTCAACTCAATGGCTAATGCCTATGCTCATGAGGAGGTGGTGTTGGAGAGCGATTCTTACAAAAAAATCCTCACTTTCTGCCGTTACCGCTCTGGAAGGGCGTTTGTGTTTTACTGCCCGTTGGACGAAAAATCTGGCAATTTTGTAACCCACCGTCTTTTTGTGCCTATTGTTTACAATGCCGCATCTATGAGCGGCGAGGCTACCACACCTTATTTAATTATTGGTCGCAATGATGGTGTGTCGCAAAGGATTGATAATATTTCTGAAGGCTCGAAACTTTATCTACGCTATCGTGACAGCGGATACGAGTTTATTCCCAGAATTTCGGGTCCCGACGCCAACCAAAACTATATGGTTTTTGCCGAAGATGGCGCGTCGCAAGCCGGATTTTACGACCTTACCGACGATAGCAAGCAAATAGCATCTTTCGCGTTTAATTTCAATAGAGGCGAATCGCAGTTAAACTATTTCAATGCAGATGATGTGGCAGAAAAAATCGAGTCTAAAATCTTGACCAAGGTTAATATTTTTAATTCGTCAGGATTGTCGTTCGCTCATGAAATTGTTCAAAATGCGACTTCTAAACCATTATGGAAGTGGTTCGTGGCATTGGCTATATTGTTTTTGGTTGTAGAAATTTTTATTGAAAAAATATAAAAAAACTTTGATTCCTTGAAAAAATCATCTTATATTTACACTTAAATTTCAAGACAATTTAATTCGTTTTATTATGGCAGAAGAAAATTCACCCAAAAAGGCAGCTTTAAAGCCTCGTTCCAAAATATCTATGTTGGTAGTTTGTTTGTTTACTGGATTATTCGGCATCCATCGTCTTATGATGGGGTACGCCAATTGGTGGATTCAGGGTATTACTTTGGGTGGATGGTTTTTTTGGACTATTTACGATCTTATTATGATTGTTATTGACAAAATGCCAATGGCTGACGGTACTCCTTTGACAAAATCTTAATATCTTTTTTTCTAATATTTTTCATACATTTGCCGTAAACAAATCGCGCAAATTATGCAGACCTTTTTACAAGAGACCGCAAGAGATATTTTAAACAAATACGGAAGCCAGGAGTCGGTGTGCGTGGTGTTTCCCAACAAACGCTCGCTGAGTTTTTTCCGTAAGGCTTACGCCGAGGCGGTGGGTGCTACGTCGTTTTCGGGCAATTTCTTTACTATCAATAAGATAATAGCACAACTTTCGGGTTATTTCCCGTTGGAGGAGAATAGCGTAAAACTGCTTTTTACTCTCTACGATGCTTTTTACGAGGTGTTTAAAGATAGTGATTACAATGCTTCGTTGGCGTCGGGGTTCGACCGCTTTTTCGATACCGGAAACAAACTGCTCAAAGATTTCAACGAAATCGACAACTATCTTATTGATATTGACCAACTCTGCACCAACTTTGCCGACATTGCCGAAATCGACGCTTTTTATGCCAACGAAAGTTTCTCGCCCGAGCAGATTGAGGCTATTAAGACCTTTTGGGCAAACTTTTCGCCCGACCGTCTCAGCAAAGAAAAACTCCGCTATCAGGAACTTTGGATAAACCTGCCCCGAGTTCACAAACTTTTTGTGCAAAAACTCACCGAAAAGCGCACAGGTTATTCGGGAATGGTTAACAGAATGATTTGCCAAAAAATCGACAACGGCACTATCGCTCCAAAATACAAGACTTATATCTTTGTGGGTTTCAATGCGTTGAATAAGGCAGAACGAAAAATTTTCTCGTGGTTTAGGCAAAACGGCTCGGGTCATTTTTATTGGGATTCCGACGAATATTATATCAACGACCACGCTCAGGAGGCGGGACTTTTTATGCGTCGCTATCTTATTGATTATCCCGACGATAGAAATCCAAAACCGCCAAGTAATATTTTAACTCAGCCCAAAAATGTAGAATATATAGGTGTGCCGCTATCTGTGGCGCAGGCTAAGGCTGTGTATGGTATTCTTGACGATTTTGCCCACCAAGAAGATTTTGTGCCAGAGAAAACAGCCGTTATCCTTGGCGACGAACATCTCTTGTTTCCTGTACTTAATAGTCTGCCCGAAAGTATTGGTTCTGTGAATGTTACAATGGGTTATCCATTTAAGGAGACTCCCGTTTATTCGCTGCTCAGCAACTGTATCGCCTTGCGCAAAAATCTTAGGGGTAAGGGCGAAAAGTCAACTTTTTATTACAAAGATGTAACGGCTGTTCTTCAACATCCGCTTATCTGCAACCTTCCGGGGGTAAATTCTAAAATTATTTCAGATACTATTGTAAACAACAGAATGATAAGAGTTTATGCAAAATTATTTGAACCCGAGTGTCAGTTGCTGAAACTTATCTTCTGTTTTTCTCTTACCGAAAATGCGCCTACCGACATACTTTTTCAATTGATGAATGTGCTTTCGGAATATTTCTTTATCAAGAATCCGAATCCCAAACCCGAAAAAAATGTTGAAAATGAGTACATTTACAACGCCTATATTAAAATCAAGTCGCTCTACAACGTTTTGGTGGAGAACTGCGAAAAATACCAACTTTCCGACGAACTGGTGTTGAATCTTCTTCGTCAAAATCTTGATTCTGTGTCGGTTGCGTTCGATTCCGAATCTGTTGGCAACAGCGTGCAGATTATGGGTATGATTGAGAGCCGAAACATTGATTTCGACAATATAATTATGCTTGGCATTAACGAGGGTGTATTCCCCAAAACCTCTGAAAATGACTCGTTTATAACCGAAGGAATGCGTATGGCGTTTGATATGCCGGTGCTTAAATACAAGGATGCCATTTTTGCGTATTTCTTCTACCGCCTGTTTCAGCGTGCTAAAAATATCAAAGTGCTGTACAACAATGTTTTCGGTCAAAGCACTTCGGGCGAGTTGAGTAGGTTTGCCACACAGATTCAAAAAGAGGCTTCAAATGCATATCGTGCTGATTCTAAGTTATCTATAACCGAACGCGAGTTTATGCGTCAGATAAAACCGTCGCATACTAATAATGTGAATGTGGAAAACAACGAGGACAGTAGAAATATCTTAAAGCGTTATCTTGCAAATGATTACCACAATTCAAAACTCTCGCCATCGGCACTGAGCACTTATTTGGATTGTCCGCTCAAATTCTATTTTCAATACATTGCGCGGCTTACTCCCGAGGCTGAGGTGCAGGAGGATATTTCGCCCGCCGATTTTGGAACTATTCTCCACGCATCGGTGGAAACACTTTACACTCAGATAAAAGGTGCCGACGGACTTATCACCGCACAAGCCCTCAACATATCTGAACCCATTGCCGAACAGCATATTCTCAACGCTTACAATCAGAATTTCAAGCAGAAACTCAAAGACAAAGAGAGTCTCGAAGGTTTCCATAAGATATTTTTTGAGATTGTGAAACAGTATCTCGGAAGAATTATCGAGTACGACAAGAGTGTTGCGCCGTTTAAATTTCTTGCCGCCGAGCAAAACGCCTATTGTCCTATCGATGTTACTATCAACGGTTTACCCGAAAAAGTTTGGATTGGCGGCAAACTCGACCGCTTGGATATCGACCGCAACGGCAATCTCCGCATTGTAGACTACAAAACCGGCAACACCGCCAAGAAAATGAAATTCAACACCTTGGCAGACCTTTTCGACGATTCGCAAAAAATGCGGCGTCCAATTGCGTTCCAACTTCTGTTTTATTCTTACGTCTATATGCGCAAACACCCCGACGAGCGTCCCACACCCGCCGTCTATGCCGTTAGAAATACCATTAGCGAAAAAGATACTTATCTCTCTGCTGATGCAGTGCCTGTTAACGGTGCAAATATCAAGCAGTTGACCGATGAATTTGCCGAACATCTGCAACAGTTGGTCAATGAGATTTTTAATTGCGAAAAATTTGAACCAAAGCCAAACGACTATTGCAAATATTGCGATTTTTACGAACTTTGCAACGCTGATAAATAAACAACTAAAAACGTATAATATGAAATTTTTTGAAAACGCCCGCGAAGGCAAGAACCATTGGCTGCTCTATTTGGCACTATTAGCAATCGGATATGTGGTGGCACAGATATCGAGTGTGGTTTATTTACCTATTATTTATATCCGCAAAGCGATTCATCGCGAAATATCAGTGCCACAAAACGGTGATTTTTCGGATGTTATGAAATCTTCGATGGAAATGTTTAACGACCTTCCCGGATTTGTGGTGCTGATGCTCTCGTTTGTATTTTGGATTGGTGTTACTTGGCTGCTATTCAAGCCGTTCCATAAGCGCGACCGTATGACACTGATTTCGGGTGAAAAACGTTTCCGTCTTGGTCGTTTCTTCTTGGGTGTAGTAGGCTATTTTGTAATGATGGGCTTGGTAACTGTGGTTTCACTGTTGATTTCTCCCGAAACTGATATTACTTTTCAATTCGACGGTAGCAAATACATTGTATTTGTGATACTTGCCATTATTCTTGTGCCATTTCAAACAGGTTGCGAAGAGTTGATTTTTCGCGGCTATCTTATGCAAGGTTTGGGACTTTGCACCAAAAGCAAGATTTGGGCTTTGGTAATTACATCTGTTACTTTTGGACTAATGCATAGTATTAATCCTGAGGTATTTGAGTATGGATTTTTTAAGGCGATACCCGTGTTTATTTTTATGGGAGCAATGCTCGGATTCTTTACCATTGTTGACGATGGTTTAGAGTTTTCGTGGGGCATACACTTTATTAATAATTTTGTGGCGTTTGCCATTATGAGCAACGAAGGTAGCACTTCTTTTGGATCCTCGCCGTTGTTTGTTCAAGCCAAAGAGGAGTTTTCTATCGCTATGTGGCTCACCCCGATATTGGTGACGGTGGTGATGTATGCACTGCTACACAAGAAGTTAGGATGGAATTTAAAAGAGGCGTTTGATAATAGCGGGTTGAAAAAAGAGGTGGTTACTACTGAAAATTAATACACCAACCCAAACATCCATAGCGGAATCCTATTCCTGTATCCTATTTCGGTGTCATCAACGGCGAGAAAACTATCGGCAATATCTTTGATTTGGTCAAAGGTCTTTTTCTTACCGCCTACTTCAAAGAGGTATTTGTCGTTTAAAAGGAAGTCGCCGTTTTCGGGCATTTTTACATCGCTAACTACCGATGCCATACTCATAAAGTATGTTTCGCGTTCGTTGCCCTTGTCTACCGTGCTGCACAAGGCGTGCATTAGAGTGGTGTTGCTGAGAAAAATTTTGTCAGGT
>JAGCYI010000187.1 GCA_017960885.1 Bacteroidales bacterium | reverse complement strand
TCTCGGAACTCCTGCAAAATCTATCGATATGGCCGAAGACCGTCAAAAATTTTCCGAAATGTGCGACAGTCTCGGTATCGACCAACCCCGTTGGAAGGAACTCACTGATATAAAGGATATTTACAGTTTTGTCGACGAAGTTGGATTGCCTGTTTTGATTCGTCCCTCGTATGTGCTTTCGGGTGCTGCAATGCGCGTGGTAGAAAGTCGCGACGAACTTGAAAACGCTCTCAAAAACGCCGCCGTGGTAAGTCAGGAACATCCAGTAGTGGTAACAGAATTTCTTCAACGAGCCAAAGAGGTTGAAATAGACGCAGTTGCGCAGCACGGAATAATCAAATGTTACGCCATCAGCGAGCATATCGAATACGCAGGCGTTCACTCGGGCGACGCCACTGTGGTTTTCCCCGCTCAGAAACTCTATTACGAGACAATCCGCCGTATCAAAAAGATTTCCAAACAGATAGCGCAAACTTTAAACATCTCAGGACCGTTTAACATTCAGTTCCTCGCCAAGGACAATTCTCTCCGTGTAATTGAGTGTAATTTAAGGGCTTCGCGCAGTTTCCCGTTTGTGTCAAAGATTACCAAGTTTAACTTTATTGGAATGGCGACAGAGATTATGCTCGGACGCGAGGTAGAACCCTACGGCAAAACCTTCGCCGACATTGATTATGTGGGAGTTAAGTCGTCGCAATTCTCGTTTGCCCGCTTGCTCAAAGCCGACCCTGTTTTGGGTGTGGATATGTCGTCAACCGGCGAGGTGGCCTGCATCGGCGACAACTATCACGCCGCGCTCCTCAAAAGTATGCTCTCGGTTGGTCACCGCATTCCCGACAAAAACAAGGGCGTGTTAATCTCCTCAGGTTCGGCAAAATCAAAGGTAGACCTTTTGGACGCATCACGGATGCTCAAAGAGAAGGGTTACAAACTTTACGCCACTGGCGGAACAGCCGATTTTCTTGCCGCCAACGGTATCGAATCCGAAGTGCTGCATTGGCCTGACACTGGCAAATCGCCCAACGTAATCGACTATCTGTCAAATCATAAGATAGACCTTGTGATCAACATCCCCAAAAACAACACCGCAAGGGAACTTGAAAACGGACACAAGATCCGTCGCACCGCCATCGACTTCAACATTCCGCTCATCACCAACGCCCGCCTCGCAAGTGCCTACATCTACGCCGTCTGCCAAATCGGCGTAGAAAACTTGAAGATAAAGCCGTGGAATGAGTATTAGTCACATCAGGCATTCATAGTCTAACCCTTAAATATTTCAAAATTTCGGCAATAAAAATTGATATTGCCGAAATTTTGTGTTTTTTATAACTTGGTAATTTAACTTGCCTGTAACTTGCCTACAACTTGCCGGGCAACTGTTTTTCACCTAATGAAACATTGCAAAGATAAGTTATTTTTATTAGTTAATTAACGACAATATTGGATTATAAACACTATGCATATGAAAAATAAGATAAACCAACCAATCCCAATAAAAGTAATTGCGGTATCGCTGATAGATTTTTTTTTCACATTCTTCGTATCCGTCTTTTTTAGAAATAGTTGAATCTTACTGTTAATCTCCTCTTTATCCATTGTATTATTTGACAATTCCAAAGCATTTATCAACAAAGCAATGGAATAATCAGGCGGAACATTTCTTTTGTTGTATTCATCGATAGCACATTCATACAATATATTTGCAAGGCTATTTCCAAGGTTATCTGCAATAAGTTGAAATCGAGGATTATCTTTGTCGTGTTGAAAAATTCTGTCGAGCAAAATTAATTCATTCTCAACGCTTTCAACTAATATGAGACCTATACCATCTTTTGGAAGCCCATAATCTCCCATTGCACCCTCATTATTAAGAATATCTAATTGATCCTTAGCATCTTGAATGGCTTTATTAATCTTGGCAATTGTATCATCAGAAATAGTCGGAACTATATAATCGAGCCAAAAGGAAGATGGATTAGAATCTAACAATTCATTCGGAATAATATAGGACACAAGTGTATCTACAAAACATTGAATCAAATCATTAGCACTTTTAACAAGTGTTCCCTTGGAATCAACTGCCTTCAAAAAATCGTCGGGGAATAATTTGTATAGTCTTTCGGCATTTTGCAACGCTGATTTAAAATCACCTTTCCAAAAATATAGAATTATCCTGTTTTGCAACGACGAAAGATTGTCTTCTTTATTCCAAACAGATATAGCGAGGTTTGGCTTACCCGAAAAAAGTACGTCAAAAGCCTCATCATCGAGAGAAGTCATCCTCAAAAACCAAAACTGAGCATATTTGAGACGGTCCTCTGAATTGGAAATCACAGCCAAGGCATTATCTAAATCTTCCAACGAATGGGTCAGGCTTGATTTTACATTTAGATTTTTAACCTTCGGCAAATCAAGAGGATAATCCACATTGCGCCCCACCTCCATAAACTTTGTAGCCTTGCTGATGCTCGCCACAATTTCTCTATACGACGAGTTGGCATACACTCCCAAAACTCTGAAAGGGTTGTTCAATATTATCTCAGGTACTGATGCCATAAATTTTTCTAACTATTGACCGTTGGTTTTAAGCAACGCAAAGTAAGGGATAATTTTTGAGGTCACAAATTGTGATCTCAAAACTTGATATTCGCAAATTATTGCACACTAATATTCTATCAATTCAAGTCCTTGACTACGATAAAATGGCTGTTTGATTTGTGTCTTGCAGTGCTTTATCCTCTTTGTCTTTATTACGATAATAACAAAGTTGCGACCTCAGTTCGGGGTCGGTAACTTCGTAAATCATAAACGGATGAGCCATTGCCCATCTTGCTGTCCTCGAAATCCTTTTCTTCGGTTCTGAGGTTGTTTCTGCCATTGCTTCCATATAAATGAGTTTTTGTTCTATGCTGCAAACATACAAAATCTTCTTACCAACTCCAAGTATTGTGACCATTTTTCTGCAAATAAAAAAACCAAGTCCATCATTTTTCCTTATTCAAAAAATAATCCTTAACTTTGCAAAAACGATTAAAGATGCTACCAACACTCACCACCATAAAAGAGATTGACCGCACCTTCTCCACGGGTGATTTGCCGATTTTGGTTACTTGCAGCGACCAAAAGCAATATATATGCAAATATATGAGGGCTGATTCGGTGTCGGCTTACAAGTTGGCAAGCGAACTATTAGGTTCGTTGTTGGCGCAATATTGGAACTTGAACACTCCCGAAATTACATTCGTTAAGATTCGCCCCGAGCATACTAAACAATATGCCATTCCGTGTAATTTTAACGTCGAGGCTGTCGGCTATAAAAAAATCGAAAACGCAGCCGACATCACAAACTGCATTGATGGCGATATAAAACGATCCGACAAATTGTTCAGGCAATTGCTACAAATCGCTTTATTTGATTTTTGGGTTGCCAACGAAGACCGTACCTGCAACAACGCCAATATGCTGTACGTTGACCGTACCGAGCAACTATTTTCTATCGACTACGGTGGAATTTTCAATACAAACAACTATCAAACAGCAATTTATCAATTATCATCTTGTGATTCGATTATTTATGCCGATATTTTTAAGCACTTGAAAACAAATACTGATAGACAAATAATTGTTGACAAAGCAAAAAAATATTACGATATTTGCATCAACAAAAGCCGAGGATTATCCACCGTTCTCAATTCGCTGAACATTCCAAAAATATGGAATGTACCGAAAAATGTTTTAGTCACAAAGATTAATGAACTATTTGAAAAACAGTGGATTGAAGATTGCTTTGCAAATTATGTAGAAACTTTACGCGAAAACTTTTAACATTATGAAACCACAATTCCAATACAGCATAGTTTACGGACTACTGAACCTCGAACTTACCGAAAGGCTCAGCGTGGGCATTTTGTACGTGGATAACGGCAAAATCGAGTTCAAGTATTCGAAAAAAAAGATGGACGCTCTGAAACTCTTGATGAACCGCCCCGAGCATAGTTTCCTCACAAGGGTGATAAAAAATATGGAAAACTCTACCAAAAAAGATTCCCCCGAGCGCATCAACTACCTCTCCCGATACTCCAACAACCTGATTCAGTTTTCGCCGCTGACAACCATCGACCTCGAACCTACCCCAAAAAACTACAAATGGCTCTACGAGACATACGTCTACAAAAAACAGAAATAACAATAATTGGACTGTCTGTTCACTGCAACCCTTTTTTAATCTTAAAAATATATAGAATGAAAATAAAAATTGCAATTATCGGTATGCTGATTTTATTTCTCAATATTTCAGCAGTAAAATTAAATTCGACTCTTATTCCTGCTTGTGTAAACGGGAAATGCGGATACATCAACAACAAAGGCAATTGGATTATTGAGCCGCAGTTTGAAGATGCAGATGATTTTTACGACAACGATTTGGCTGCGGTAAAAATCAACGGAAAGTACGGTTACATCGACAAAAACGGAAAAATCGTCATCGAACCGAAATTTAGGAGAGCAGGCTATTTTATTGACAACAAATTCGCAATAGTGGTTTACAATGATAAATACGGACTCATTGATGTTACCGGCAAAATGATTGTCGAACCCAAATATGATTTCATAACTTTTGACAAGCATTATCTATATTATAATATCACACTAAACCGCAAGAAGGGAACAATAAACTCATCAGGAGAAATTATCGAACCGCAATTTGATGAAATTCAACCTTTTAAAAAAAATGGTTTGGCTGTAATAAAACTCAATGGGAAATATGGGTTCATCAACGAAAAAGGAGAAATCGTAATTGAACCACAATTTGATTATGCAAAAGGATTCTTTGATAACGGATTGGCTTGTGTTGCTATTAACAAAAAAAGAGGGCTTATCAATTCAAAAGGTGACATAGTAGTTGAACCTGTTTTTGATGATATTAACCCGTTTGCAAAAAACGGATTAGCAGTGGCTTCCCAAAATAGAAAAGAAGGATTTATCGACAAAAGCGGAAAGTTTGTAATTGAACCTCAATTTAACAGAGCAACAAACTTTTCTGACAACGGATTAGCAGCCGTCCAAGTAAATTGGAAATGGGGTTTCATAGACAAAACCGGCAAAATGGTTATTGAACCGCAATTTGATATTGCCGCTCAATTTGATGATAATGGATTGGCAAAAGTATATAAAAATACGGTAGGTTATGGATTCATAGATGCGACCGGAAAGTATGTTGTGGAACCCAAGTATCAAAATGCTACACCTTTTGATGAAAACGGCATATCAGAAATTCAAATTTTACTACCAAATGATACACCCAAAAAGAATCCTGAATATCCTTTTTCTGATAAAGATACAATCGTATATGAAGTAGTTGAACTAGCAGAAGATATACATCCGTGGAAGACGGGATGTGTCAATAACAAAGGGAAAATTATATTAGAACCAAAATACGATGAAGTTTTAATATATCGTAACAGTAAATACATAAAAATAAAACTTAATAATAAGAATGGATTAGCAGATATTAACGGCAATATAGTTTTTGAACCCCAAGATAACAAAATTACTGTCCATAACAATACAATTTTTGTCAAGGAAAATCACAAATGGGGAATTGTAGACGAAAATGGCAAATTTACAGTAGAACCTAAGTTTGATTGGGTGATTTCAAGGTCATTTGCATATTAAATTGACCATCAGTTTTCGACAGGAGATTTGCCCATTTTGAATAAAACACCATTAAAAATTCAGTCTTTTGCGTATTTTTGCGGCGCATTTTAATTGATACTTTTGTAGCCGAGTAGAAATTAAAATGTTAACTATGGACATTATAGCCGAAGGACATTCCAAAATTATCTATCAGACACCCGACAACGACCGTATCGAGATGTATTTCAAGGATACGGCTACGGCGTTTCACAATATCAAACGCGCCAAAATCATCGGCAAGGGTCAGTATGTCAACAAGATATCGGCGTTTCTGTTTCAGCAGTTGAAAACCGCCGGTGTTGACAACCATTTTATCGAAACCATCGACGACCGGCGTATGCTGTGCCTCAAAACCGAGGTGCTGCCCCTGCGTGTGATTGTCAGAAACTCCGCCGCAGGGTCGGTGTGCGCAAGGTTCGGAATCAAGGAGGGGACGGTTTTCAGCGAACCCGTCTACGAGATGAACTACAAGAGCGAGACCCTCGACAACCCATTCCTCAACGAGCATATGGCGGTGGCGTTCGGCTTTGTAACACACGACGAGATGGCGCTCATCAGCCACATAGCGCACCAAGCCAACAAGGTGCTCACCGAGGTGTTCAACAAATGCGGAATATCGTTGGTAGACTTTAAGTTAGAGTTCGGACGACTGAGCAACGGCACACTGATAATCGCCGACGAAATCAGTCCCGACACCTGCCGCCTTGTAGACAAAGCCACCGGAACCCACTTAGACAAAGACCGTTTTCGCCACGATATGGGCGACATCATAAATGCTTATCAAACAGTATTAACACGGCTTAACTATGGAAGACTTTGAAATCGGCGAAATCCATCACGAGTGCGGTGTAACAGGCTTTTACGGTGTGGAAAACGCCGCAAACCTTGCCTACTACGCCCTGCACAGCCTTCAACACCGTGGTCAGCAAGGCTGCGGAATATCAACTTTTTGCGACGGCAAGATGTACACCCACAAAGGCGCGGGACTTGTGAGCGAGGTGTTCAGTAAGCACGACATCGCCGCCCTGCAAGGCTCTATGGCGATAGGGCACGTGCGCTACCCCACCACCGACGTTGGAGGAATCGAAAACATTCAGCCGCTAACCTTCCGCCACCACACCGGCGACTTTGCCCTTGTGCATAACGGTAACATTGTAAATTCCAAAGAGTTGCGCCGACATCTCGAAACACGTGGAAGCCTTTTTCAAACCACGTCAGACAGCGAACTTTTTGCCCATCTTATCAAAAAAGACCGTAGCGACGAGCACCGAATCCACAACATAGCCGAGGCTCTCAACGTGTTGGAAGGTGCTTTCTCAATGATAGTTATGACCGCCAACCGCCTCTACGTATGCCGCGACAAATACGGTTTTCATCCCCTCTCTGTGGCACGTCTCGGCGATGGATATATGGTTGCGAGCGAAACCTGCGCGTTCGACGCCGTGGGTGCTGAGTTTATCCGCGACATCGAACCCGGCGAAATCGTCACCATCGACCACCACGGATTGCGCTCAAACCATTATTCCACCTTCAAGCGCCACAAAATGTGCATTATGGAGTACATCTATTTTGCACGTCCCGACAGCGACATAGAGGGCTGCAACGTGCACACTTTCCGCCGCAATTCGGGACGGCTTCTCTACGAGGAGTGCCGTGTGGAGGGCGACATTGTGGTGGGCGTTCCCGATTCAAGCCTCAGTGCAGCAATTGGTTACGCCGAAGCAAGCGGAATTCCCTACGAAATGGGACTTGTAAAGAGCAAATACGTGGCGCGGACTTTTATCCAACCCACGCAAGAACTCCGAAGCCGTGGCGTAAAAATGAAACTTTCGCCCGTGCGCAGCGTGGTCAACGGCAAACGTCTGATACTCATCGACGACTCTATCGTGCGCGGCACCACTTCAAAACAGATTGTTTCGATGCTGCGAGCCGCCGGAGCCAAGGAGGTACACCTCTGCATAGCGAGTCCCAAATACGCACATCCCTGTTTCTACGGCGTTGACACCGGCACCTACGACCAACTTCTCGGGGCGCACAACTCGGTGGAACAGATGCGCGACTTTATCGGAGCCGACTCGCTGCATTTTCTCTCCACCGACGCCCTCTACAAAGCCGGCAACCGCAACGATATGTGCGCTGCGTGCTTTACCGGCGAGTATCCCACCGAACTCTACGAAGCGTAGTTAGAAATCTCTGGCGACACGGTCTTGTCGTTGAAACAAGAGAAGAACTCTGCCTTAACGAGCCAAGCGAAACTAAACGCCCAAAGCATTACAGCCTCGTTGATTAGCGTCCAGTAGCCTGGGAAACCGCAAGTTGCTGAAATCACTTGGTTGAGCATAAATACGCCGATAATGCCGGCACAGGCGTAATATATCTTGTTTCTCAGTTCTTTTTCGGGAGTCATCTTTTCGCCTTTGCTGCGAGTAAAATTGTATCCCACCATAATTGCGAAACTTATGAACATAAGGCTGGCAAAGGTGCAATGGATTATGAAACTTGTGCCACATTCCAATCCCAAAAGACCTGTAACAGTGATGCCTTCGTGTCCG
This sequence comes from Bacteroidales bacterium, assembly GCA_017960885.1. Lineage (GTDB taxonomy): Bacteria > Bacteroidota > Bacteroidia > Bacteroidales > UBA3824 > UBA3824. Next base: position 1,456 of record JAGCYI010000187.1, on the reverse strand, counting down.
CACGGAAAAACGATTATGCCCATTGCGCACACGCCTGATATTATGGTCAGAATTCGGTCGGAGGTGTTGTAGCCGACATACGACAAGAACATAACCGACATTGCGAACAACACACCGATCATACAAATCTGCGAGTTGGCATAGTAAGTCATACTTATCGAATACCACCACTTAGGGTCCACTATTGCGGAATTATCTCCCAAAAGTCCGAAACCGATAGCACACGGTGCCAAAAAGAAACCTAACAAACCTAAGATTCTCTTCTGAAAAATCATTAACTCTTTTTTTCCTTTGCTTACCATTTTTTAATTGTTTAAAAATTAATATTACAAAATTATTTATTCTTTCGGGACAAAGATAAGGGATATTTCAATGCGATACAAAAATAAAACTCGATTTTTTTCGTGGGATATAATCTGTGGAAATCGATATAAATTTTTGACATTTCCACAAGTTATAAGGCAAAATTGGCGTATAGCGTGTGGAAATCGCGGATTTTTGGGGACATTTCCACGGGATATAGATTAACTTATACGTTGTTTCTGTTTATAAGATTTACATAATCCAAGACATCACCCAAATGTAGCGGCGCGATGTTTGGATTTGTGCAAAATTTTGGGTGATTTATGTTTGGATTTGTGCAAAATTTTGGCGATTTTATGTTTGGATTTGTGCAAAAAAAAGCCGTTTTTATGTTTGGATTTGTGCAGAAAGTTTTTTAATTTTGCAGAAAATCAATAACTTAGAGAAAAACTCGCAGGCGGAGATAGATTTTATCTTCAAAAGCCGTCGCTACGGCATAATGCCCGTAGAAGTTAAATCGGGACACAACGCCCACCTCAAATCCCTGCAACTCTTTATGCAGCAATCGCCCTGCACCTCGGCAGTTCGCTTTTGGGGACAGCCCAAAAGTGTTGACAAAGTAGAACTTTCATCTGGCAAAACATTCACACTCCACAACTTGCCATATTACTACGCCGGAGAGATGGAGGAGATAATTAAGAATAGAGAATAACATATTCTTCAAAAATACCAATCCCTATGGAAATAGCCACCTCAGCCATTTCCATAGGGATTTTTGTGTTTTGGGATTACAATAATAGAAATTAAAAGCCCGCCTTAAATTAATTTATGTATGGAATAATAAGGCTAAATCTACAATAGTAGAAATTAAAAGCCTGCCTTAGACATCCGTGAATTTGCAAAAATCTTGCAGATCTACAATAGTAGAAATTAAAAGCCTGCCTTAGACACACTGGCTGAGTTCGAGATGTGGTGTAAATCTACAATAGTAGAAATTAAAAGCCCGCCTTAAATTTATCGCAAATGAAATATGGTTTATAAAAATCTACAATAGTAGAAATTAAAAGCCTGCCTTAGACAGATGACGATTCAGCTACAGATAGATAATCTACAATAGTAGAAATTAAAAGCCTGCCTTAGACATAGCAGCACT
>JAGCYI010000001.1 GCA_017960885.1 Bacteroidales bacterium | reverse complement strand
TATTCTCCCTGAGTGAGCGAAAGAATCTGCAACGATGCTTTTTCGCAATCTTCGGCAGCCTCAATCACAGCGGAGTATTTTTTCCAATCGTTGCCGGTGAGTTTGAGAGTTACCTCGCCGATAGCCTTGGGTTCGCGCATCATAGGTCCGAAACCCTGCTGAGGAGCGGCAAGCACCACGCGAATTTCCTTGTCGATGCCGTCGGTGTTGCGCAAGAATACCGAGAAATCATATTTTTCGCCTTTTTTGATGCGGATACCGTCGAAACCATCGTTTTGAAGTCCAACGCCTTTCCAGCCTTTGTAGTCGTAAAACTCCTTAACACGCTCAACCACAATGTGCATATAGTTCGGGTTGTTGGGGTGGATGGGGTTAAGTTGTCGGGGCTCCATATATCCGAGCGAGTGACCCGGACGGGCAAATTTCCAAGCAGTGCCCGGACCCCAGCCGTCTTTTTCGATAGGGCTGTATTCAAACGAGCCGTTTTGAACAAGTTCGGCGAACAAACCACCGTCGGCAGAGGAACTGATATCCTCAAAAAAGATACCGATAAGTTCGTTGCTAATCTTTTTGCCACCTGCGGGCTGAGCCATCAAACCCGCTGTACTGCAAGCAAGTAGCGATACAGTAAGTAATTTCTTTATCATATTATTAGTATTAAAAATTAGTGTAAAAAATACAATTATTTTTTGTTAGCAAAAATATTGTATTGCGATGATACTACCAAATTTTTTTTTTGAGGGGGGGATTATGATTATTCAATATTTGACGCCAAATAATATGGGTCACGGCGGCAATCCCATATAGCAACCACAACTATACTTTCTTCTTCTGCAATATAAACAACTTTGTTGATGTGGTTAACGACGATACTTCTGTAACAAATAGAGTGGTCTGATAAGGAAGGTTCAATTTTCCCCATATAAGGATTAGTGGCTAACAATAAGACAGTTTCATAAACCTCTGACAAAAATTTATTGTGTGCGGTTTCCCCATAAACCAAAAGAATAAATTCTGCTATTTCAGCAAGCAGTTCATCGGCTTTGTCAGTCCATATTATATTCATAGGGCCTTTTTGTCAAATAGTTTTTTAAACACTTCTTCGTGGGTTTTGACTTTGCCTTCTTTTAATTGTTGTTCTGATTCGGCAATTATAGTGTCAATTTCTTCTTTTGTGTAAGGCTGAGATTGTCGTAATTCCAAAGCGCGCTGCCTAAGTTGCTCAGAAAGCCACCAAAGATTAGCGGGAGATAGCGTACCGTAAAGGTAATCGCGTAAGCCAGTTAGAATATTTGTACTCATATTGGTTTTGTTTTTATTTTGCAGCAAAGATAAAAAAATGTCTAAAAATATATATGCGGTTTTGATAAAAATTGTATATTTGCTATTGGATAATCGGCTCAATATACCCGTTGTCCGACATAAGATATTATTAACGAAAGCGTTATGCTTTTCTTGTTAATGGAAATGTGAGAGTTTTCAAAGAGAACAAGAGATTGCGTAGCGTCTTCGCCTACCGTGTAGGCGTGGACTGCTATTATTATATCCTTGTTCTTGGGTATCTCTCACAACCTCCATTAACGGATATAAAAGTATATGCAGTCTGCGCTTTTGTTTAAATTAAGTTGAAATCCCTATCGGGCTGCATAGGGAAACAAATTTTTAATATTATGAAGAAATATTTCTTTTTGGGTTGTTTAACCTTCTTGTCGCTAATTACAACAACTAATGTTTGTTTTGCAGGTAATAGCCGCAATGGTGATGATGGCTTGGCCATTTTCTTGTATATTGTTTTTGGGATAATTGGAATTTGTCTTCTTGTCAAAATTTGGGGAATGACTAATGATGTCAAATCGATTAAATCCGAAGTCTTAGAACTGAGACGAGAGGTTGTGAAAATAAAAAACATTCATAGAGATGATGGCGTGCCAAATGTTTTGTCGAAAGAAATGGTTAAAAATCTAAGATTTAATGCATTGCTCGGAAATGTCGAATATGTAAAACGACAATTGTTAGATAATTTTTGTGCAGAAGTAGATAAACAAATATACGATAAAACCGGAAAAACAGATGATTCTAAGTTGTCTAATTCAATCCGACCTTATGTTGAAATGCTTGAAAAACAATTTAATAGGATTGGAGAAACATTACCTGATTATGTGAAGAAAATGAATACTTTTAGTGATTATGTTAATATAGTTTCGTTAACTGATGATAAAGTATCAAGTGAAGCGTAATTAGTATATTTCATAAATACTCATATTTTATAGCCGTCATTTCTCATTGACGGCTTTTTTGTCTTTTTTTTGCCGATAGCCAACTAAATCTACCTTTTTTTACCCCGATTTGGTTGGCTATCTGCCAAAAATTGGCGTTTTTTAGCCGATAGCCAACTAAATCTACCTTTTTTACCAACATTTGGTTGGCTATCGGACGTTTTTACATTTTCATTCGTTGGCGGTGGGTAAGTATCCACAGCACTACGGGCACGCCAAACACTGGTGTAACGGCATTGAGCGGAAGAACTCCAAAATCTCCGGGAAGAATACACAATATATTGCATATCAATGCTATACACGCTCCAATGTAGATGCTTGCCGGAAGTATCCGCTTGTGGTTGGATGTTTTGAGCACCATTCGAGCCACGTGAGGCACAGCCAAACCGATAAACGCCACAGGTCCGCAATGGGCAGTTACCGCCGACACCAACACTCCCGCAAGCAACAGCAGCATTGTTTTGGTACGTGCCGGATTGATACCGAGATTTTGTGCGTAGTTTTCGCCTAACAACAAG
>JAGCYI010000186.1 GCA_017960885.1 Bacteroidales bacterium | reverse complement strand
TGCCATATTAACCCAATAAACCTGAGCACTTTCGGCATCGTTGACGGGAATTCCGTTGGCAGTGATGTTGATACGCGAAGGATCTGTTCCGCGCACACGTATGCCGGTGTAGCCCACGCCGTTGCCTGCGTCGCTTGTAGTTGTGATAGAAGGTGTGGCAGCAAGAAGGAAAGGAAGGTCGCGACCAAAGTTTTGACGTTGAATATCTTCTTGATTTACATTGCTATACGCCACAGGAGTTTTGATTCCGGCACGTGTAGACGACACGATAACCTCTTCCAAAGCCGTGCCTTCTTCGAGGGTAACGCTTACCGATGGCGCAGCGGCAATTTCTTGCGTTAGATAACCGATGTAACTGATTACCAACACACTGCCTTCTTCGGCTTGAATTGTAAATTCTCCGTTTGAGCCAGAAATTGTTCCCTTGTTGGTGCCTTTCACCATTATGGTAGCGCCAATCAGAGGTTTACCGTCGGTGTCTGTAACCTTTCCTTTAACGGTGATTTCGCCCAACACTTTGTTTGTAGCGTAAATGTTTGAATAATTGGGGATTGCAACAGCCTCTCCCCCATAGCAGCACGCCGCAGCAACGGCGCTAAGTAGTAATACCTTTTTCATTTTTTTGTTAAAATGATTATAGTTAAAAAAAATAAAATAAGGGGTTTAGCCGTCCCTTGGCAGCATTACCTGCTCAGGTTCAATGGGTATAATCTCAGCCTCCGCACATCGGGAAGCACCCCGCCACATTGCCAAGACATCGGCAATGTTTTCAGTCACAAAAGTATATGAGCATTGTTGATTTATGTGATAGAAACTATTAAGATTGCGTTAATTTGGAATATCGGCTCGATTTTTTTGTAATTTTGCACCCACATTTTAAAATCACTTACTTATGACACAGCGCGCTAAAAAACTGATTGACAGTATGATTGCCGCCGGAGATGATGTTCAACGCGATATTTTGATGCGTTTTTTTAAAACTGGCGAAGGCGAATATGGGTATGGCGACGAATTTCTCGGATTAAAGAATCCTCAAACAAGGGCTTTCGTTAAGGCTAACAAAGACCTTGATTTAGAGGATATTAAATGCCTTGTGGACTCTAAATTTCACGAGATAAGGCTCTGCGGATTTTTGATTTTGGTAGAAAAATATGCTAAGTTGCAGTCTGCCAAACTATTGCACGATATCAACTCGATGGCAGAGCGCGATTCTATAATTGATTTTTACTTAACAAATTCTACCAAAGCCAACAATTGGGACATTGTAGACCTTACCGCGCCAAAACTCCTTGGCTGTTGGATGGTAGAAAAAACTATCGTAGAACTACCTGATAAAGAAGACGTTATTGAACGTCTTGCCCACTCCGACAATCTTTGGCAAAAACGTATGTCGATGGTGTTTACCTATACCACATCGCGACACAATATGCCTGAATATGCTATACGTTACGCCGAATTTCATCTTACTGACACTCACGACCTTATGCACAAGGCTGTGGGTTGGATGCTCCGCGAATTGGGCAAATGCTGCGGATTGGAAACTTTGCGAGAGTTTCTTAACGATCATATTAAGGTAATGCCCAGAACCACACTGCGTTACGCCATTGAAAAAATGGACGAACAAGAACGTAATTATTGGATGAAAAAAGATTGTAAGTAAATGGAAAACATTGGATTAAAAGCCGAGTTGAAATCGCTCGTGCGCCCGATTTTTGTGGAAATTGCCTTGATAATGCTTTTGGGCGTGGTGGATACCATTATGCTTAGCAATATGCCCACCGACACTCCCGGCGGAAGTGACGATGCAGTGGCTGCCGTTGGTGTTGACAATCAGTTGATTAACCTCGTTATCTTAATCTTTCAGTTTGTGTCGATAGGCACAGGAATTGTCTGCGCACAATATATTGGTGCGGGATATAAGAAAAAACTTGTGCAAGTGGTTGGTATTGCAGTACTTATGAATGCAGTTTCGGGCGTGGCAATGAGTCTGTTTATCTATTTTAAGGCAGAATTGCTGCTTGAAATAATGGGTTTGGACGAAAACCTTATGCCATACGGACTTGCGTATCTGCGCATTGTGGGCAGTATGACGTTTTTCCAAGCCATAGGTCTTGCATTTTCGGCGTCGCTGCGCAATGCAGGAATGGCAAAATATCCTATGCGTGTAACCGTTATTGTAAACATTCTCAATATTATAGGTAATTATTCGCTAATATTCGGACATTTTGGCTTGCCTGCTCTCGGCGTTGAAGGTGCGGCTATTTCCACTGTAATCTGTCGTGGATTTTCGATGGTGGCAATGGCGATTATTCATACCAAAAAACACATTCACAAGTATCCCTTGGAGTGGTTTAAGCCCTTTCCTTGGGTGGAACTCAAAAATATTTTGAAAATTGGCGTTCCAGCGGCTGGCGAACAACTCAGTTATTGCCTTTCGCAAGTGGTTATCACATTCTTTATCACTAAGTTGGGCAATACGGCACTCTCCACAAGAACCTATTGTTTCAACTGCATAATGTTTGTCAACCTCTTTTGTATCAGCGTGGTACAAGGCGGTGGCATAGTTGTGGGACACCTTATGGGAATGCGCCGTCCAAATGCGGCATTCAAAATGGGCAATTTTGTTCACCGTTATGCATTGATAATCACCCTTATAGTAGGCACTTGCCTTGCCTTGGCGGGAAATTCAATACTTGGCTTATTAACCAATAATGAGGAGATAATCCGCCTTGGAACAATCATCTTTTTTATTGATATTCTGTTAGATGTGGGACGTGTGGGCAATATTTTTGCCACAGGAACGCTCCGAAGCACTGGCGATGCATTTTATCCCGTGGTGGTTGGTATAATATTCCAATGGTCTATTGCTGTGGGTTTGAGTTACTTACTCGGCATTACCTTTGGCTTTGGATTAATAGGAATGTGGATAGCCTTCACCCTCGACGAAAACGTCCGCGGAGTAATCCTCCGCCGCCGTTGGGCATCTAAAAAATGGAGTACAAAGGGGTTGGTGAGGTAGAAAAACCCCGCACACTCTTGCCGACGAGCGGCTTGGTGTACGGGGTTTTTAGAAATACCGTCTTCCAGACGGGAAGGAAATATGGAACTGATTTATTCCCAATATCTTTTTTTAAGATAATCGTATAGTTTATTATATTTATCTTTATCTTTTATCGGCTCTAAGAATTTCTTTGGGTCAATTATTGTATATAGATCTTGGTTTGTAAGATAATCTTTCCATTTGCTTATTTCCTCTTTTGAAGGATTTCCGTCTGGTATTATATTGATATGGAAAAATTTTTTCGCATTATGCCATTGGGCTGATTCTTTTTTGATGACTTGTTCTGCCCAAAGTGTTTGTCGCATAAGTTGATAAAATGATTCTTGGTAATATGGTGAGCCTTGATATGATTCAAGTTGTTTATGATTAAGTTGTGTTGATTTTCTAATTAATGAGTCATATCGATTCATTCTTTTTTCCCCCCTTCCATTGCTACCTTGGGGTTCTCCTTTTCTATCATCATTAGACATATCTTTTTTGCTAAAAGGCTCTGTATATTTCCATTCTATTGGGATAATCCACACTTCTTGATTTTTGTCCTTCGCAATCATTAATGCATCAATTGAGGTGTTATTTGCTCCCCTTGATCGAGACTTTTCGTGCAAATTGTCATCGGAACTAACAACTTCAAAAGCAATATAGTGTTCTTCTCCATTATCCCTTTCCATAGGAATTGGGAGTATTTCTTCAAATTCTCTTCCTGTTGCCGTGTTGATAATAGTTTTAAGAATTTCGGGGTCTTTACGCAAAGGAAATAAGTGGTTTAAACAAGCAACTTGTGATGATAATATATGACCACAAGCATTTTTATTTAGACACCACCATTTTATTTTGTTATCTTTATAATATTTAATAGCATCTTTGCGGATGTCTTTATATAAATTATATGAGCCATCTTGCAGTACGAAATTTCTGCTTTCCCCTCGGAACTCTACACCAGATTCTGCTTTTTCAAATAAATCTGAGTCCTTTATCAAATTGATTTGCTTATTGCATTGAGTTTCTTTATAATTTGCCATAATGTTAAGATATTTATGTTTCGAGAACTTACCAAAACTCGTAATTCTATAAAAGGATGGAAGTTTTTACATTTATCATTATACGATTTTTTGGATTTATTTGTTAATATTTCTTCCTTTTTTTGTATCTTTACGGCGAAATGCATAATATGAATTAGCAATGGAAAATAATAATAACAGAGAAGTGTTGTCGTTGATAGGCAAAACAGTTCGTTCCGCAGACCCCAATGCCGAAGCCATTTTATATGGTTCTCGGGCTCGTGGTGATGCTCGTAACGATTCTGATTGGGATGTTGTTATCATTGTGGATACTCCCGAAGTGTCGCAGACGCAGTTTAAAAAACTCAGTTATGATATTTGGGTAATGGGTCTTGACCGTGGAATTGAAATTAATCCATTGATCTATACCCGAAAACAATGGGACAATTCACGTCCTACTTTGTTTAAGTATAACGTATTGAAGGATGGTATAAGAATATGATGACTGACAAAGAAAGGTATGAAATAGGATAAAAAAACATAAAAATAAATCGCTATGTCGGAACAAAACAAAGAGATGAAAAACGGTGGGACGGTGACGTTTGATGGTACCGACGATAATGTGTATGTTATTACGCTGAAAAAGAAGAAGTTCCCGTGGTGGGTGCTGCTGTTGCTCCTGCCACTGCTATTATTAATAAGGTGTAATAGAGACATTGAGGTAAAATGTTTGGAAGGGTCGTCACCGGCTGTGGGTCAAACAGTTAACCTTTCGTACGTTTCGCATTTCTTGTTTAAAGGCGGATTCCTTACCGATGAACCCGTTTCCCGGTCGCAAACCACTGATAATGGTGGAAATACGGTTTTTAAAGATTTGCCTTGCAGCGTTTGGAGTTATCTTTTTCACCGTGGCGAAAGGGTAAATGTTAATGCCGCTGGTACTCAGTGCTTTGCAAGTGCCGACACCTCTGATTTGTTTCACTCTACTGACGAAATAGACCTTGCCCTTGATGCTAATATTAAGGATGTTACGGTAAGGCTTACCGACCTTGTTTCGGGCGAACCTCTTGCCAATGGAACTATCGAGTATGTTCTCGATGGCAAAACCGAAAAGGCTACCGTCAATCCCGACGGCACTATTGTTATCAAAGACGTAAATTATTGTGCTAATATCACATTTACAGGCAGTTGTGATGAGCATTACGACTCTACCGCTGCTAATATCGACTGTGGTACCATTGCCGATGCGGGTTTCCCCCTACCCTTGCGTCCTATCAAAAAAATTCCTCCGGTAGACCTGCAATTCACTAATATCGACAGCATTAACCTTAAACCTATTGCGGGTGTAAACAACAAAATCATTGTTAAAGACCCCGAAAAAGGCGATATTTCTACCACCGCTGTAAGCAAGAGCAACGGCACATTTACCGTTACGGCAAAACCCGGTTCAAGGATAGAAATTACTTCCGATAAAGACGGCTATAAATCTAAGTTTCACGTAATTGCAAGTTTCGACAAACCCGAAAAAGTAAAGATGCAACCTATTATGGAAACGCTCACATTTCGCACCGTTAAGGAGGAAGATTGGAGCGTGCTTTCAAGTTGTAACTTAAAGGTAACAGGTTCGGTATCAGGTACTTTAAAACCCGACAACAGCGGCAATGGAACATTTTCGGTAACAATGCGCAAGTCCGAAACACTTAGCATAACAGCCTCTAAATCAGGATTTTCTACCAACAGCACAAAAGTTAAGAATAATACATTCGCCCAACTTAATGTAAACGATACCAAACGTCGCGACATTCCTCTAAAATCGGCAACCGACCTCAAAGGACAAAATGGCGACCTCCGCATCAACCTTCAATGGTATTGCAAAGCCGACCTCGACCTTATCGTTAAAGACCCCTGCGGCAATTTCACATTCTACAATCGTAAAACCACATCGTGCAGCGGCAGCAGAGGCAAACTCGACATCGATGCCAACCAAAACGCTACCAACGAACCGTGGAAGGCATCCACTCGTCCTCAGGAAAATATTTTTTGGACTAATCCCGCCGCTGGAACTTACACAATAGCAATAGTTTGCTGTCCGTTTCACCCGCAAATGAACCTCCCCTCGCGACGTATCGATTTTACCATTACAATCGAAGACAGCAACGGACGTATCGATAAACGAGGCACTATCACCGAAAACGATTCACTCACATTTACCACCTACAAGTATGTGAAATAAGTTTAAACCTTATTGATATAACACAGTCTAAACATCGAAAACAATTATTTACACATTAAAAACATTATTACAAAATGAAGAAACTGATAATTGCAATGTCGCTCACAATGGCGGCAACAATGAGTTTCGGGCAGTTGAAACAGCCCTATACAAAAGGCGGATTCGAGACTGGTAAATATCGCAACGTGTTTCTCGAAGCCGGATATTCACAGAAAGAAATCGACAAGAAAGTTGACGAAGTGTTCAACGAAGTGTTTTTCAGCAAAGACAAACACGTCTACTTTGAGGTTAACGACACCATGGCGTATATTTCCGACGTTAAGAACAACGACGCCCGCACCGAGGGAATGTCGTACGGAATGATGATAGCCGTGCAGATGAACCGCAAGGATATTTTTGACAAACTGTGGCGTTGGGCTAAGCACTATATGCAGCATCAGGACGGTCCTTTGGCAGGATATTTTGCTTGGAGTTGCAAAACCGACGGCACACGCAACGCACAAGGTCCCGCTTCCGACGGCGAACTCTACTTTGTAACATCGCTCATTTTCGCCTCCAACCTTTGGGGCAACGACACCGGCATCAACTACAAAGCCGAGGCGCAGAAAATCCTCAACCTTTCGGAATCTAAAACCGGCAAAGTGGAAGGCAATATGCGTATGCCTATGCGTCCGCAGCCCGGACAGCAGCCCGACCCCGAGGAGATGAAACGTTTTCAGGAAATGAATCAGGCAGTTACACCGCTTATCGACCGCGAAACACGCCTTATCAACTTTGTTCCTCAGGGATTCAGCAGCCGTCACACCGACCCGTCGTACCACTTGCCCGCATTCTACGAGGTTTGGGCAAAATGGGCTGACGACGGCCGCTCGGAATATTGGCAGAGTTGCGCCGACAGCAGCCGTGCGTTTCTCCATAAATGTATCAATCCCGAAACAGGTCTCAACCCCGATCAATGCAATTTCGACGGCACATTGCAGCAGTCGCCGTTCCCCTTTGGAAAAGCGTTTATGTACGATTCGTGGCGCGTGCCTATGAACATCGCCCTTGATTACTCTTGGTCGTGCAAGGATAAGGAATGGCAGAACAATTACGCCAACACCATCCAAAATTTCTTCTACAAACAAGGCGTTCACGAGTTCAAAGACCAATACAACCTTGACGGCACATTCCCCGAGCGTCCCATGTCGGCAGGCGGCAAAACAGCGCTCCGTCACTCGGTAGGACTTGTTGGCACAGTGGCAGCAGTATCGCTCGCATCGCCAAATCCTCACGCTATAGAATTTGTTAAAGAACTGTGGAACAGCGAGAACAAGCCATTTGAAGACGGCTATTTCGACGCATATTACGACGGCCTCCTCCGCCTATTCGCCTTCATGCACCTCAGCGGCAAGTACAGAGTTATCGAGCCGGTGAAGAAAAAATAAGACATAATAATAATTCACTTATCAATATGGGGCGGGGAATCTTTTTCCCGCCCTTTTCTTTTTCGGTGTTATGCTTTAAATTATGCCAAAACGTAGTTGGTATTTTTGCCTTTTCCTTCTTCTGATTTTTTTAGTATGTTGTTGGAAATTAACATATTAATGTCGTTAAGAGCGGTGTCTTGCGAGCATTTGTTAATTTTGGCGTATTTGGCAGTAGTGAGTTTGCCATTGAAACCATCTACAAGCATACTCATAATTTTCTTTTGACGTTGGTTTAGAGGTAGTTGCGCGGTTTTGGCAAACAGATTATTCTTTTCCCAAGCCGAATCTACTACGATTTCTGACCTTGCAATGGCATCGTCTAAATGATTAAAGAACCATAAAAGCCAAGCGGTTATGTCGCCGTCGCCTGTTTCGGTTTCTTCAAGTATAGCGTAATATCCCTTTCGGTCTAAGTTAATCTCGTTCGACACGCTGTAAAACCTGAGCGGCGAGTTTTCTGACTTGGCGAGCAACATATCGGTTAGGGCTCTCGCAATGCGTCCGTTACCATCATCAAAAGGGTGAATGCTTACAAACCAAAGGTGTGCTATGGCGGCTTTAAGCACTAAGTCGGTATCATTGTCATCGTTGAACCACCGTAAAAAACGTTCCATTTCGTCAGGTACTCTTTCGGGGGCGGGAGCGCTATAATGAACGGTTTCCATTCCCATCGGACCTGAAACTACCTCCATATCGTGTGTGCGGTACTGTCCAACCTCTATTTTGTAAAAACCGCTTCTTCCTGTTGGGAAAAGCACGTTGTGCCAACCGAAAAGCCGTTCGGACGTTAACGGAGCAGCATAATTTCGCGTGGCATCCAAATTCATTTCCACTATGCCATCGATGTAACGCTGCGATTGTACTAAGCCTGCCGTGTTGATTCCGAGACGTCGCGCTATTGATGAACGAACTTGCTGTAAATTAAGACTTTCGCCCTCAATTTCTGACGATTTAATAATTTCGAGCGAGAGGTTTTCGAGATATTTTTCGTTTTGCACTTCAAACCCCATTCTGCCCGCCTTGCCCATCAATACGCCTTGACGTAGCCGCAATGCGCCTAACGACTTTAAAACAATTGTTTTGTCGTAAACAAAATTATACCAATCTTTTCTTTGATGCAGATACATAGGCTTTTTTGTGGCAAATATAAATACTTTTCGGCGAATAACCAACTATTCGCCGAAAAATCTTCGGCGAATGGTTTTTGAATCGACTATTTTGCGTAAAAGTTTTTTAATTTCATTCCAAAAAAATCCCCATTTCCATATACGCCGTTTGAAAAAAAATCCTTATATTGTAGCCGAAAAAAACAAAAACATAGTTATCTTAATTTTTAAACTTTTAAACTTCAATAAATTATGAAATTATCAGCACCTACAAACGCAGTATGGGGCGTGGCACTTGCCCTCGGCGTAATCGGCATTATTGCTAAATGGGCACCGATTCCCTTTGTTCACGACTATTATGAATATTTTATTATGGCAGGCTTTGCAATTCTTGCCTTGGCTTGTTGGCTCAAAGGATTGTAGCCAATAATTGAAAAACTTAATCAGCGGGATGGCTTTATTGATGCTGTCCCGCTTTTTTGTGCTGATTTTTTAACACTAAAAAAATATTTTCTAAAACTCTTTTTCGTGCGCATTATATACATTTGCACATTATGATAATAGACTTTCACGCACATATTTACCCGGAAAAAATCGCCGACAAAGCAAGCAAGACGATAGGCGATTTTTATGACACTACGATGTGTTACAACGGTGTACCTGAGCGGCTGCTCGCAAGTGGCCGCAAAATAGGAGTTGAAAAATATATCGTCCATTCCACCGCTACGGTTGCTCATCAGGTGGAGGCTATCAATAACTATATCGTTAACGAAATCAACGCCCACAAAGAGTTTGTAGGCTTTGGAACGGTGCATCCCGGCTACGAGAATTTTGAAAACGAACTTAAACGTATCAAAGGTCTTGGCTTAAAGGGAATTAAATTGCATCCCGACTTTCAGAAGTTTCAGGTGGACACTCCCGAAATGGATCCTATCTACGATGTGATTGCGTCGTTGAGAATGCCGGTATTGGTTCACGCGGGCGACTGCCGTTACGATTTTTCAGGTCCGCAGCGCATCCGTCACGTGTTGGAAAAACATCCCGACCTGATTGTTATTGCGGCTCATTTTGGCGGTTACACCGAGTGGGACAAGGCTTGCGAATACCTTGTGGGTCAGAAAGTTTGGTTTGATACTTCGAGCACGCTTTGGAAACTTCCTTACGAGAAAGCCAATGCAATGCTGCGTGCCCACGGCATCGAAAACTTTCTCTTTGGAAGCGATTATCCTATGTGGGATCACGAGGAAGAACTTCAAAGGTTCAACAAACTAGACCTCAACCCCGACGAGCGCGATGCGATACTTTACAAAAACGCTCTTAGACTTTTGAAAGAGATTGAATAAGATAAAAAAATGGTATGTTGGCGGTTATGCAACATACCATTTTTTTTATTCCATTATTTTGTGAAAACATTTTCCACTTCGCCGATGTACATATAGTGTATGCCCATTTTGCCGTTTGCATACATATTGTTGAAAATTTCCTCCGGCATTGCAGTGCTGTCTAACGGCTGTTGGTAGATTTTTTTGCACTCAATGGCAAGATTAGCCTCGGCATAGATAGGATGTCCGTCGGGTGTGAACTCGGTGTGAAGTCCGCAGGCAGCGGCTTTGTCTTTTACGTCGCGTTTTGAGTTGCTGCCCATATATTGCAGAAACTCTTTTCCGTCGGCGGGAAAAGCCGTTACCGTAAAATACGGATTCTTGTTTAACATATCCCAAGTGTAGCGGCTGCACGAAACGTACACTGTAACAACGGGTTTGCCCCACAACATTCCAAATCCTCCCCACGCTATGGTCATTGCGTTGTTGTCTTCGCAGTTGCCGGTGGCGAGAAGCATCCAATCGTTGCTCAGTTGTGTAAACGGATTGATAGTGAGGTCTTTAATATCGGTTTTCTGCCATTGGGTTTCGGTAGCCTCCTTAACGGTTTTGGCTTTTATAACAGATTGGTTTTGAGTGCTTTGTGTGCACGATGCAAGCGTCAACGCTGCAATTGCTAATAATATAAGGTGTTTCATTTTTGTTACTAATTAATTGGTTTACTGTTCGTCGCAGAGTTTTACTCCCCATTCTTTGCGGAGAGCATCCATTTGACGCATAATGCGCAGTGTATCAGCGTGTGGCATTTCGTCGGGCTCTATCTTGCCTTGGTTGATGGCACGGATACAGCAATCTACTTGATATTCGTAGCCGGTGATTTGCGGCGGACAGTCAACCTTTTTAACAAGTTGATAATCTTGATTATAAATGGCATACGACTGTGGATTGTTGACGTTTTCTACGATTACAAAACCATCTGTGCCGGAGATTATGCCCTGACGGTCGCTCTTGGCA
This sequence comes from Bacteroidales bacterium, assembly GCA_017960885.1. GTDB lineage: Bacteria > Bacteroidota > Bacteroidia > Bacteroidales > UBA3824 > UBA3824. The sequence continues at coordinate 4,588 of JAGCYI010000186.1, read as the reverse complement.
AGTTGCGAACTCCAAAGCACTGCTATACGTCCGTCGTTGTACTCAATGGTGATAGATTCCTGAATATCAACGCCTGTGGGATATTTGATGCAGTGCGACGATGTAGACTTGATGTCGTCGCCAAAAAACATATCGGCAAAGTTGAGCACATAAACGCCGAGGTCTAAAAGTGCTCCGCCGGCAAGCGCAGGGTCGTACATACGTTGCAGGGCGATGTTTGGATAGCAGAGGTTTGCCGAAAGCATTTGAGGTTTGCCAATGACGCCGCTATTGATTGCGTCGGTAATCATTTGACGCATAGGTTGATAGCGAGTCCAAATAGCCTCGGCGAGAAATACCTTGCGTTCGTGCGAAATCTTGATAAGTTCCTCAGCCTGAGGAGTGTTTACGGTAAACGCCTTTTCGCATAGCACGGGCTTGTTTTTCAAAAGGCACATCTTGGCGTTGTCGTAGTGGTGCGAGTGCGGAGTGCCTATATAAATAAGGTCTACCTCCGGGTCGTCGGCGAGAGCCTCGTAACTGCCGTAAGCCTTTGGAATTGAGAATTGTGCGGCAAATTTTTCTGCCTTGTCTAATGTTCGAGAAGCCACTGCGTAGGCGCGTGCGGTGGTCATTCCGGCGAGCGTTGTCGCCATTTTGTCGGCAATCCATCCTGTGCCGAGGATGCCAATGTTAAATATTTTCTGTGACATAATTAGTGATTTTTTGGGGTAAATTTAAGAATTATTTTCAAATATTTACAATTTCATTCTATATTTTTACAACGATTTTCTAACCTTAAAAATTTTAAAATATGACAAACAAACTGATTTCTTTGCTAATTGTCTTGTCCAGCCTATCTTTGTGTTCGTGCGAAGATGTAGATTTAGTTGGAACTCCAGCCTCTATTAGTGTGGATGTGTTTGACTGTGGATTGCCTCTGAGCAATGCCAAAGTATATATGTTTGAATCAAATCACGGTCCGTCATCTTCTTTTTTTAAGCCCTTTTTCGCTGATACTATTGCAATTACCGATAGTTATGGAAAGGCTTTGTTTAATCCAGAGATTTTCCGTGATATAGAAACATTCTATTTTGCTATTTTTGACGGCGACAATTGTCTCGGCTACATTTCTGTAAATGCAACTGGTGGCGACAGCAGGTCTGCGGAACTCTTTGTTGGCGGAATGCCAGTAATTAAAGAAGTACTTCGAGAAACCACACTTAGTGTCCACAGTATCAATTATAAAGGAGATGCCAACAATCGCAGTTATGTACCGGTTAAACTTCCGCCTAACACCGTAAGTTTTGTATATTCGGTGTCTTCTAATTTTGTCGACAACACCTCTCCCACCCTTGATTTGCTATCAGAACTAATGCGCCGTTATGACCCAACAAACGGACTTTTGGCTGACATTATCAGGTCGTTGGACGCTCCAACAGGAACTGCAGATTGCTCTCTTTATCTTATTAAAGACAATGTGAGCCTTGATAAGTTCAACGATAAAAATGGAAATTTCCAATATTACCCCGAAGGGTCGCGCAAAAACTATATGGGCGGCATTGTGGAGGTTGATCTTGATGAACCCCTTACTGATACTGCTCTATGGTATCTCGGTGTGGAAAATCCCGATGACGAAGATGATATTTTTGTAACCATTGAAGTGTGTGCATTGGTGTTGGAGGAATAAATAATCAAAAATGAACCAAATTGTTTTGCAGTTAGAACAATTAGACTCCGTTCGACTCAATTATGGCAACAACGGAGAACTTGTTCTAAGTATCGTACAGGCATTTATTATGTTTGGGGTAGCGTTGGGAATCAAACCGTTACACTTTAAAACAGCCTTTAAATATCCCAAAAGCGTTATAACTGGAGTGGTTTCGCAAATAGTTTTGTTACCATTGGTGACATTTTTAGGAGTCTGTTGTTTTAGAGATTACCTTACTGTAACTGTTGCACTTGGAGCAATCCTTGTGGCATGTTGTCCTGGAGGAAATGTCTCAAATTTCATATCCTCAATTTCCCGTGGAAACATAGAACTTTCTGTGTCTCTGACTGCTATTTCAACTGTTTCGGCGGTGATAGTCACTCCGTTGAATTTCTCTCTTTGGGGTAATCTTTTTATTAATTCGTCAGGCCTTGTTAGGGAATTGTATATTCCTATTAGTGATGTGTTTAAGACGTTGTTTTTTATAATAGGGTTACCGCTTTTGTTGGGTGTGCTATGTTCTGCTAAGTTTCCCAGATTCACACAGATAATTGCAAAACCTATTCAGCGAATTTCTGTGGCTATATTTATGGCTATGGTGATAATAGCGTTTGGTGCTAATTTTATTAAGATTATCACTTATGTTAAATATATCTTCGTAATTGTACTGATTCAAAATGCGTTGGCGTTTCTTGCCGGAAATACTGCTGCAAGGGTTATGCACCTCAACGACCGCGACCGCCGCACTCTCACAATCGAGACAGGTATTCAAAATTCAGGACTTGCGTTGATGCTGATTTTTAATCCTGCTATTTTCCCTCCAGAAATTACAACTGGAGGAATGGAGTTTTTGGCGGCTTGGTGGGGCGTTTGGCATATTATTTCGGGGCTTGGATTAAGCCTGTTTTGGAATTGCCGTCGCAAATCTTTGTACGATAAAACTATGGCTCAAAGATTTTGCTTACATAAAAACTATATTTAAAAATTCAATCGCTTTTTTGTGTTAATGTTTCTAATTTTGCGGATGTAACATTTTAAATAGTAATTATATGAAAAAATTATTCCTTTTAGGTTTGGCATTGTCCACGCTTTTGCTTTGCAACTGTGCAGGTAGCGGCGAAAAATGTCAGGGCAACTGCAAATGCCAAAACGGCGAAAACTGTCAGTGCAGCCAACAATGCAACAACGGTGAAAACCAAGTGGTTAAGGCTATTATGGAACGCCGCAGCATCCGCAAATATTTAGACAAACCCGTTGAGCACGAAAAACTTGCCCAAATTGTAAAATGCGGTATCAACGCTCCGAGCGGTATGAACAAACAGCCGTGGGAAATCCGTGTGGTTGAAAGTCAGGAACTTATCAATCAGGTTAACGAGGTTTACAAAAAAGCAAATCCCGACATTTTGGAAAAAGATCCGAGTTTCAAAAATATGTTTCGCAACGCTCCCAACTTGATTTGCGTGGCCGGCGAACAGAATTCGGGTCTCGACCTCGGACTTTTGGGCGAAAATATGATGTTGGCTGCACAGTCGCTCGGACTTGGCACTTGCTGTCTTGGCGGACCTGTACATTTTCTCACCAACACCGAAGAAGCCCGTTTCTTTATCGAAAAACTCGGATTTTCAGAAGGTTACAGCCTGATGTACATCCTTGCCGTTGGCTATCCCGACGAATCACCCGATGCCAAACCAAGAGACGAAGGAAAGGTGAAGTTTATACAGTAAAATAATTCTAATAAAAAAAGAGGGAGACCAAAAGTCCCCCTCTTTTTTTATGCCATACTTTCCATCTCCCTCATTATTACCTCATATATCTTATCATTCAAAACTGTCAGATACACAGTTATATCGCTGTTGTTTTCTCGGAGGAAATCTTTGATGGAGGTGAGGGCTATCTGAATTGCCTCGTTGAGCGGGTAGCCGTAAATTCCTGCTGAAATTAGCGGAAACGCTATGGATTTGAGGTTGTTTTGCGCCGCCAATTTTAACGAGTTGGTGTAGCAGTTGCTCAGTTGCTCGGCTTGTTGCTTGTTGGCTGGGTTGTAAATTGGTCCTGCCGTGTGGATAATGTATTTTGCCTTGGCGTTAAAGCCTTGGGTGATAACTGCATCGCCGGTTTTGATGGGTGAAAGTTTGTTGCAAGCCTCTTGAAGTTGAGCAGGTCCGGCAGCCCTAAAAATTGCTCCACAAACTCCTCCGCCCATTTGCAAATCGGTGTTAGCAGCGTTTACAATGGCATCAACGGTCATTGTGGTAATGTCGGTTTTGGTGATTGTTAATGGCATAATGTTATGGTATTTTATGTGGTTAAATTATTAATTTAAAATGGTTTACGCCACTTTTTTATAATCTACAATTGAAACTTCTTGTTTCATTGTTTTGGCCGCACCAACTATTTTTTCAATGTTTTGAAACACATCTGCATCATACACAATTTCTCCGCAATGATCACATTGATAACAGGGTACACGGCGGATTACCACTAACACTTCACCTAAGTCGATAGTGTAAGTGGTTAAATTTTTTTCGGCTTTTGAACCGCAATGAGGACAATTCATATTCATCATTTTTTAATTTTAAAATTTCCTTGCCAAATATTTGGGTCGGGATAATAGCCTGTAATTACGTACATTATAACTCCATCGTGACTTACAACTGTGTGGATTGCAAGTCCTGTGTCGCCTTGTCCAAGAACGAGACAACTTGGAAAGGGTTTGTCGTCTTCGTATTGGCGAATTATCTCGCCTGTTTTTATTACAGTTACGATGTCAGACATTGTTATACCCCTTTCTAACAGTCTTAACGTGGCGTGTTGTGTAATTGTTACCCTATTTTCGTCACAGGATTTACGTAAATCTTTTATGTCTATCATCGTCAAATATTTTTACGCAATAATAAC
>JAGCYI010000027.1 GCA_017960885.1 Bacteroidales bacterium | reverse complement strand
TTTGATGCTTCCATCGGCAAAAACAGTTCCGTGAATATTGAGCGGAATGGCGCAACTCTGCGTTACGTTGCTCTTATTGAGGTCGCGGTCGTAAACAAAAAACTCGTAACGGATAGTGTCGTAATTTACCGAAGCAAGCGGAATATCTATCGACACCTTGATTTCGGCTTTGAGATATTTGTTTTGACCCACAGGCTCGTTGTATGGAATACGATATTTGAGGTTTTCGTTGATTTCGGTAAGAGGTGCGTATTCACCGTCCTTATTTTTAGCGCTTACCGAGAGGAAAAGATTGTGATAGTATTCGCTCTCGGGTGAAAACTTGTCGGTGGTATCCCCTTTGTTTAATCCGAGATTGCCGTCGCCGTCTATCACATTGAAATATAGCAACTGATGCTTAACTTCGTTTTTAAGTTTGTCGAGAGTGTCGGCAAGATATACCTTGGTAAACTCCACTTCGGGAATCTCGCTGTAAGATTCTACCTTTTCGCACGACATCCATATCATAGATGCTGAAACAATGGCGGCAACTGTAATTAACTTCTTCATAACTCTATTTTTTACGGAAGAAAACTTTGATAGGCACACCGCAGAAGTCGAAATCCTTGCGCAAACGGTTTTCGATGTAACGTTTGTAGGGGTCGCGGATATACTGCGGAAGGTTGCAGAAAAGCGCAAACGTGGGGTAATATGTGGGCAACTGTGTGGCGTATTTCACCTTGATAAACTTTCCCTTCCAAGACGGCGGAGGAGTCTCCTCCACATATTGCTGAATGCACTTATTGAGTTGCGATGTTGAAATCTTGCGTGTGCGGTTTTCGTAAACTCTCACCGCCGACTCCATTGCTTTGAGCACTCGCTGCTTGGTAACGGTAGAGGTAAAAATCACTGGAATATCGTCGAAAGGTTCGAGACCTTTTTTAACGTACTCCTCGTATTTTTTAGTGCTGTTGTCGTCGCTCTTGTCCACGAGGTCCCACTTGTTTACCACCACCACAAGGCCCTTGTTGTTTTCCTTGATAAGGCGGAAAATATTCATATCCTGCGATTCAAGACCCTGTGTGGCATCGAGCATAAGGATACATACATCGGCCTCCTCAATTGCGCGTACCGAGCGGAGAACAGAGTAGAATTCAATATTCTCCGAAACCTTTGATTTCTTGCGCAATCCGGCTGTGTCAACAAGTATAAAGTCGTGTCCGAATTTTTGGTAACGGGTATTGATGGGGTCGCGAGTGGTGCCTGCGATAGGGGTAACAATGTTGCGTTCGGTGCCTGTGAGCGCATTGATAAACGACGATTTGCCCACATTAGGACGACCTACAATGGCAATCTTTGGTATTCCTGCCTCATCATCCACCTTGTCGGATGTAAAGGTAGCCACCACTGCGTCTAACAAATCGCCTGTGCCGCTGCCGCTTGCCGAAGAAATAGTGTATATATCGCCAAGGCCAAGACTGTAAAACGCCTGAGCCTCAATTATCAGCGAGGGATTGTCGGTTTTGTTAACAGTAAGAAACACAGGTTTGTCGGCACGGCGCAGAATGTCGGTAATCACCTCGTCGCCAGCAGTAACGCCCAAGTTGGCATCCACCATAAAAATAATGGCGTCGGCCTCCTCAATAGCGAAATGCACCTGTTTTTGTATTTCGTTCTCAAAGATATCGTCAGAATTGTTGACGTATCCGCCTGTATCGATCACAGAAAATTCCTTACCGTTCCAATCGCTCTTACCATAATGACGGTCGCGAGTAACGCCTGCGGTTTCGTGCACAATGGCGTCGCGAGATTGTGTAAGGCGGTTGAAAAATGTTGATTTGCCTACGTTTGGGCATCCTACTATGGCTACAATGTTGCTCATTTTCTTTTAGTTTAATAAATGCTTTTGTCGCAAAAGGATTAGTAATTCGGTTGCAAATGTAGTCTTTTATTGTTAAATGTCAAAACTATAAATGCTTTAATTATTCGGCTTTTGTGTTAAGAAACTCATCAACAAGTTTCACTGCCTTTTCTAAGTCGGCAGATTCCACTTTGAGTTCCATAAAGGGGTCAAAATCGCGCTTGTTCCACTCCACGCCCGTAGAATTGCTGCGGTTTTCGGCAAAACTCTTTATGCCATTCTGCGCCAAGTGGTTTTTCACCATTTTTACGTCAATAGCCTGACCTGTAAATACTTTGTAATACTGCTTTTCCATTGTGTGTTTGTTTTGAGGGTACAAAGATATAAATATTTACAATACTGTAAAACTTACACGTCGCCCAAGACCGTTGAAAATTTTAAAAAGTGTAGATAACTGTATGTCGGTATGTCCGTTTTCTACACGCGAAATATAACTTTTCTTAGTACCAATTTTTAAAGCAAGTTGTTCTTGGGTAAGACCTGCTTTTCTTCGTTCTTCTTTCAGCCTTTCACCTAAAATAAAGGCATCCACCCCCGCCTCAAATTCATCTCGCGACGGTGTGCCAATTTCGCCAAAATCCTCTGTAATATAATCCTCAATAGGGGTTAGATTAAGACGTTTCATTTCTTCGCGTGTCATAGTTGGTTATTTTTATTGGCGCAAAGATAACTAATTAGTTAATAAAATGCAACTTTTTTTACTTTGCCAAACACAGCACAGCCACGCCGGCCAGCACACCGCAGAGTATCAGGCTCTTTTGCAGGATATTCTTTTCGTGAAAAAGCAACGCTCCGGCGAGGAACGAAATCACCACATTGCTGCGGCGTATCAACGACACTATGCCAATCATTGCTTCGGGATGGCTCAATCCATAAAAATATAGAAAATCTGCCACTGTGAGCAGCACGCCTACCAACGGTATCGAGATACGGAATTTAAACTTATCGGTTTTGTCGCGATGCGGATACCAAATCACGGCAGCAAGTATGGCGGCTATCAAAAACTGATAGAATGAGAACCACGCCTGCATCTCCATCCTATCCATCTCGATAGTGCGCAAAAGATATTTATCGTAAAGTGCCGACGCCGCGCCTATCAATGTGCCGGCTATGAGGAGGAATGCAAACTTATTGTGACTGAACGATATACCCTCTTTCTTACCCGACCGTGCGTAAAGGTAAAGACACGTTAATATAATAGCCGCGCCCAACCATTGCCAAGCGTTGAGTCTTTCGCCAAGTATCAGCACCGCACCGAGCAGTGTCCACGCAGGAGCAGACGAGCGCACAGGTCCAACAATAGAGATAGGCAAATGTTTCATAGCCCAAAAGTTGCACAGCCACGAACTCTCCACTATAAACGCCTTTAAGATAAGGTACATTTGATTGTGTGCGGTGGTTTTGGGAGTTTCAAACATAGTGCCGGCAAACCATCCGAATCCGCACACCGAATCAATCAGTATGGGAGCAAACATCAGCAGCGACATTCCCGACGAAATCACCATCACCGCCAGCACGGCATTCTCTTTAAGCGAAGTTTTTTTGCAAACGTCGTACAGTCCGAGCACCACCGCCGACGCAATTACCAATGGAATCCACATTTTATCTGCAATTATTTTGGAGTGCAAAATAAGCGCAAAAGTGTGAATACATTGCTAATGATATGTTAAGTTAATGGATAAAAAAAAGGGCGGAACCCGAAGTTCCGCCCTTTTGTGCCTTAATTATAATGTGTGAACCTTATTGCTGAAATTATTTAGCAAGAGATGAGTTCTTGGGAACAGCTACGTAACCAGAGATAGTCACTGCTTTTTTAACCTTAGAGAACGACATCTTAGCAACGCCCTTGCATCCGTCGGATGTTTGGAAAGCGATTACCTGTCCGCTCGAAAGCTGGTTTACACCTACGCCGAGGCTCGATTTGCCGTCGAGATAATCAGACGAAACAGACAACTGGTCAAGAGTGTTAACATCGTAATAGTCCTGAATGTCAACATTACCAAGGTTCTGAATCTTTGTAGACTTATTGCTGCTGTAGTTAATACCGTTGGCATCGTAGCACTGAGCAAGAAGGCTTGCGTTTGGCGAGCAAACGAATGTGCCATACTGTCCCTGTGTGCCTACGCAGAAGTCGGCAGTAGAACTCGTAGCCGGAACAGCCTGACGTGAAGATGCAGAAAATGCCGAACCTGAGCTAGATTTCTGAGAATCGTAGTTCAATGTTTCAGAGAACGAATACATCTGATAGTTACTATTCTCATCGCCATTGTTCTGAGGGTCTACCGGACCTACAAGCGAATCTTCGTCATCGATACACGACGTAAAGCTTGTGGTAATCATCAACGATGACGAAATCATCAAAGCCATCGAAAGGAAAACACTAATCTTTTTCATTGTCTTATAAGTTTTAGTTGTTGGTTAAATTAATATGTTACTCTTTGGGGAAAAGAGCATAGCCTTTAACGTGTACAGACTTCTTGCTCTTATCAAGTTCAATAGCTTTGGCAACGATTTTTTTACCGTTAACGTCAATAGCAATAACCTGTCCCTTCTGGATTTTAGCCAAGAGCTGGTATGCTTTCAAACAAAGAGTCGGGTCGTTGGGGTCAACTTCGTTTACTACCACGAGTTTTTTCATAGCCTCAATTGTGCCAAAATCATCGATGTTGGTAGTAGAGAGGATCTGTGCTTTGGCGTCAACAGATTTACCATTGTAATCAATGTTGTCTTTAATCGAGCCAGGATTAACATTGGCATTCTCTTCGCTGTAAACCAATGTTTCATCGTATTCGTAGAGGTTGTAGAATTCGTCAGATTCTAAAGCATGGTCAGAAAGCCATTCGTCAACCTTTTCGTCGATTTTTACATCGTCTTCATCGTCTTCGCAAGATGCTGAAAGAAATGTAGAAGAGAGCATTACAGATGCTGCAAGGAATAATGTGAGTTTTTTCATTTTTTTAAGTATTTTACAGTTAATGATTATTATTATTTTTTCAAATAGTCAAACGCACTTGCGCGTCATATTGTTGCAATAATAGTTGAAATTTAAGATCAATAATGAAAAAAAATAACTACTATTTTTGTGTAGCTAACGATTACTTTGCCAAATAGCCTCTATCTGAGGTATTATTAATCGTTGTCCATCGTTTACAATATTATATTTGCAGTGTTCCAAGGTCTGACTGTCGGACATTTGGGCGGATATGCGGCGGCGGACCTCTTCGGCAGAGACACCGTTGCGCTGCATTACTCGCTTAATACGAACATCTTCGGGCGCTGAAACTAATACATTAAAATCGGTAAAACGATAAAATCCGCACTGAACCAATATCGCACTTTCCATTATAATATAAGGTGCCACCGAATGTTTATGAACAAAATTGTCAAACGCCTCTTTTACAAGCGGATGGACAATAGAATTGAGCGTTTGCAGTTTTTCTGGGTCGGCAAATACGATAGATGCCAATGCCTTACGGTCGAGTATTCCGTTTTTGTAGATTTCAGTTCCAAAAACATCGCTAATACGCTTAATAGCAACGGGATGAGTGGCAGTAATCACGTTTGCTTCGGTATCGGCAATAAACAGTTTTGCACCACAAATCTCAAAAACTTGTGCAACAGTAGACTTGCCACTGCCTATTCCTCCTGTAAGACCTATAATTTTCATGGCAACTCGCTGCTAAAGTTAACATTACGTTCTACAAGATACTCCACGCTCGATGGTGATATGCGTATATCTGTAACGCCGAGTTTTTCAGGAGAGCGGATTAGTTTTATAGAAAGCAAATCTGATTTCAGAGGCGAATTAAGGTCGGCATAGTCAACCGCTATCGAAAACATATCCTTAGAAATGCGCTGATAGTTAGCCCATCCCACAAAGAATTTAACTGTTGCCGACTGCGGAAAGACCCTCATCAGTATAGAATCCGGAGTATTGATTTGGCGGATGGGCAGCACAAGAGTCTGCTCGGTAAATTTTTCGGTGTTGATTTTCAAATCGGTGTACAGTGTATGGCAAGTAACTTCGTTTGGTATGATGAACTGCACGTGGCGCTGCACAGGCTCTTGCAAGTTGAGTAGTTCCAGATACTCTGTTTTAACACATGTAACAGAGTCGGCAATAATGGCAGAAGTGCTAATTTCCACACTGTCGGGCTGCAGGATAATGCCATCGGCTGCGCGGTATTGCGCATCAAACGAAATGTCAGCATCAAGTATCACCGGCACTTTTTTTGTTACCGACCTACCGAAATCCAAAAATATAGTATCGGGTTGAACCTTTAAAAACTTAAAATCTGTAGGCAACTGTGCCTCAATCTGTTGGCGGATATCATCGCCGGAAATATACTTCAAAGTAGAATCTGCATGAGGGACATTGCGCAAGGTAAGTTTTGAAAGGTCGATACGGATAAAATCTTGAAACGTGCCAGTAGTGAGCAAGACAGAGCCCTTTACCGACACATCAACCTTCAGCGACGATGTGGTGACTCCTGGCAGGAGAATCTTGTCTCCAGGAATGCCCGAATATTCTACCCTAAACTCTATTGTAGGATCGATATAACTACCCGTTTTGTTGAGAAACCAAAATATAGTTGCCAACACCACCGAAACTAAATAAACCAAAAGGTTTCGGTTAATTTTCATGCGCCTCAATTTCAAAAACGAGGCTTTTACGTTTCTAAATAATTTTCGTATGCCGGAAGCCATATTATCTATACTTTTCTAAATAGTCGTTTGCCTTGTAAACACGATGCTTAAGTGCTGAATTCCAATCGTTTTTGGCGGCATCTTTACTTCCGAGCATATAGTAGGCGAGTCCACGGTGCAGATATATATCGTAAAGAGTGCAGTCGAGGTCGATAGCTCGGTTAAAGTCGTCGATGGCAAACTGATATGTTTCTGATTTTAAATATATTATTCCACGCGAACGATAAAACATCGCGTCTTTGCTCTTAGCAGAGTTCAACACTTTGAGCGCCGACATGCAATCGCCCTGTTGCGCAAGCGATTCCGACAGTATCGACACCGCCTCGGCATTGTCATTAAACATAAGCAGATAGAGACGGGCGTATTTTTCAGCGCCTTCGTAATTCTTGTCGAGCAAAAGCGATTTTGCCACACCAAGGTAGCTTTCCACCATCATTTCATCCACTTTTATAGCCTCAATCCAAGTTTCAGCAGCCTTGGTATATTTCTGCTGGGCAAAAAGGATTTCTGCCAAAGTGTTGATATATAGCGGATTTTTGCTGCGAAGTTTAAGTGCGTGTTCAATGTCAGACTGTGCCGACTTGTAGTTGTTGTCGCTTTGGTATGCCAGCGCACGCAGATACCACGCCTTGTGATACGACGGATGCGACTTTATCACCTTGTTCAACAGTTCAAATGCGTTGCCTCTGCGATTAGTATTTATAAGGTGTTCGGCAGTTTCCAACTGTTTCAACGCCGGGTTTATATCTTTTTGATTTTCAATATTTTGCCATCGCGAATCAGATTTAAGATTATCAAACGCCAAATTAGCGGATATTTTTGCCGACGATATTCTGTCGGCGGTGGTGCAATAAGCGTTCAAAGCTACAAAAGCCGAATCCATATTACCAGCAAGTGCGTATGCTTCAGCTGTTTTGATGCCTGAAATACCAGTCCGCATTTTATCAGCGGCAAGATAACAGCGAGCGGCGGCGGCATAGTTATTCCTGTTAAACTCAATATCCCCTTTAAGTATCATTCTTTGAGGAGTGCTTTTTTCTGACAACGCACTATTAACCAACACAAAAGCTGAATCTAAAAAACCGTTTTTAAAAGTAGCGCAAGCCAATTGAGCGGTATTAACAGTATCTTGCGACAATGCGGCTAACGGCAGCAATGTCATCACAACGAACAAATATGTAGTTAATTTCTTCATTTTTTCTCGGTTTTCTCGGTGATTATTGTAATGAATCCCTCCAATTCGCGCTCTTCCAAGCCGGTAAGACGGTATTCGTACACGGTGCAACGGTAAAAATATACCCCGTCGGGCAGTTTTGTGCCGGAGCTCTGATCAATGCCGTCCCAGTTGATGTCGGGATCTTCGGTTTTATACACTACCTTGCCCCAGCGGTTGGTGATTGTCATATCAATGCGGTCGACAAATTGGTATGGATACGGATGGAAAAGGTCGTTGATGCCGTCGCCGTTGGGAGTAAAGACGTTTGGCAAACGGTAATACTCGCAGTTGTCGATACAAATTCGCTGGTCGGGAGTGCCGGTGTTTCCTGCGTAGTCGGTGGCGGTAACCACATAGCAACCAGCCATTCCAAGCGTAGGCCGGTGTTCGTATTTGAGCACAGTGGGTTCGGTTTCGGCTATCAACTGCAACTCTCCATCTATTGTTTCGGAATAATAAACGTGATATTTTTCCACATCCAACCCGCATACAGTGTCGGGATACCATTCCAAACGGTTTACCGCATCATCGCACATAGATGTAAGATTGAGTTTCACACACGGAGGAATCGAGTCGATAGGTATTCCAGAAGCTATCTGCGACCAGTTTTCAATATGGTCGGGAAGACCCTTTTCCGAATAATAACCTATGGTCTTCATCTTGTAAAAATACTCCACATCGTTGGTAAGGTTCTGGTCGAGATAAGTGCCGTCGGTAGAATATCCAATTGAGTCAAAATCTGTTTTACCCGGATCGCGGCGGTAGATTACAAAGGTGTCGTTTTTCCAGGGGACGTCAGCCTCGTGGGTAATCTTGATGGCGCGGTTTGAACATTCGAGCTTTATAAACACCGACGAAGCCATCGAAGCCGAACCAATAGCATTCCATCCACCTGTAGACTCGTTGCGGTTAGTAAAGGCTATCTTATAGATACTTCCCTTATTGTAGGTGTCGATATTAGATTCGGTAAATGTAGTATCTTTAAAGCCATTGATTTCGTAAGGATTGGTATAAATGCCATCAAAAATACCGTGAGCGGGATAGAGAAGGTATGCGTATGGAGGTTTTACAATGCTTTGGTCGAGGTCGGCGGGTGTGGTCCATTGAAGGAATATTGCACCAGTCTTTTCATCGGTATACTCCACAGTAGCTTTGGTAAATGCTATAGTTCCACGCTTAAGCACTTGGCACGACGGGTCAGATACGATACTTTCGGCGCCATCAGCAAATGTGGCTGTAACTCGGTAGCAGTAGCAAAATCCCGAAGCCAACCCAACAGTGTTGTTGTCGTCTAAGAAAGATGTAATGGATGGATTATCAATTACTTTGATAAGTTCATAACCCCACTCTGAGGGAACGCCCGTTTCGCAAACGCCCGGGTCTTTATCATCAGGACGCGACTTCCGATATATTTTGAAACCAGTAGCATTGTCGTTGCCACCATTGTTCCAAGTGATTTTTACGGTGCTATTGGTAGGTATTGCACTTGTGATTTGAGGAGGCGGAGCCACCACTGTAATCTTATTTTTACGGTAGGCTGTCAAGGGCACCTTTATATCATCGTCAACCGCACGGAAAAGCACTTCGTAAGGCAGACGGCGCACATGGCTACGGTGTGTTTGCCACGAAAAAAAGCCCATAGGCGTTTTAGTATGGTTGCCCGAAACCACAAACGTAGCCGGACTTATTTCCAAATCAAAAACGCCTCCAGAGGCAGAAAGGTCAACAAGATCCTGAGGGTCGGGGTCATGAGCCGTAACTTTAAATTCCAAAAGTGAATCTGCTATAACACAGTAATTTGCCACATTGTCGATTTCGGGCGTATGGTTGTCGGTATCAAGCACATCTACCTGAATATCGCGCAGCACCTCTCCTATCTTCACGCCGTTGCGCCACTCCTCTATCACCATTGCCACATTGTACGAACCAATTCTAGAGGGACGGTCCCAAATAAAATCGCCCGAATAAGGGTCAACAAAGATAGTGTCGGTAACAGGCGGGAATGTATAACCCACAATCTCCACACCGTTTTCGGTAAGGCAGCGGGCAATCTTGTAGCTGAGACTGTCGCCGTCGGGGTCGAAAGCGCCGGGATTATGCACAAAAACCTTGTTGAGCGCAGCCTTGTCCATCGGAGGATTGAGCAGCACAGGAGAGCTATTGTTGCCAACCACCGTACTGATTGAGAGCGTAGTTTTAATCGAAAACACCACGTTCACCGAGTTTGGAATATTGTCAACGCCCTCGTTTCGGTTGGGGTCTTCCATATAAAGAGTGTAGACACCAGGACCAGAAAAAGTATGCTCGCCTTCGTAAACATTTTTGCAAATGAGCGAGTGCATCTCCTTTGTACTATTGTTGAAAGGCGAACCGTCGTCCAAAAATGTTTTTGAAGTACGCCTAAGAACCTCCTTGCCAGAGCCATCACCACAATCCAACTCAAGCTCGTCGCGGTCGGCATCGGTAAGCGTATAGCAATAAGTATAGATTATCAGCTTGTATTTATAGCCTGAAATATGCTTGTAGACAATTTCTCCCGCCCTATTATGTGTGGCAAAAGAAGGCACAGACCACAAAAACAAAGCAATTAAAACTGAAATCTTTGATATTTTGCTTAACATATATTTTTATAGTTCGTTTTCTAAAAAAAAAATCTCATTATTAAGTGTACAAATTTAGATAGATTTTTTATTTTTATAGCCTGAAATTACTATTTTTTTGAGGAAGGACATTAACAAACTAAATTATGGGAAAAATTATCAACCAGTCATTATACGAGGAACTAAAAGATGATGACCTAAGTTTCATATACTTAGGCAGATTCGACAACTCTGTACTTGGTATGGCCACCGAACTCTGGAAAGGATACATGGGCAAAAGCTCCGACACCGAGGGGCAAAAAAACAAAGTGTCGTTTCTAATGATAGAAAGTTTCCAAAACATACTTCGGTACGGGCTTTCGGGCAGAACCGAAGACGAAACTTCGGGAGAAATATTTGTAGTAAGGCGCCGAGAAAACACCTACTACATCACTTCGGGCAACTATATCGACAACTCTAAAATAGAAAACATCCAAGGGAAGCTCGAACGTGTAAACTCCATGACTGCCGACGAGCTCAAACAGATTTTTGTAGAAACCCTCACTAACAAGCAGTTGTCGAAAGAGGGCGGAGCAGGATTGGGATTTGTGGAGATGATTCGCAAAACCAAGGAGAAACTCGAATTCAAATTTGTGCCGGTTGACAAAAACCGTTCGTTCTTCTATTTCCAGCTAAAACTCAAATGCGGCGACACAAACGCCCAACAGCCAATCAGCATCGACAGCGCCGAACATCTAAAAAACATTATGGAACAGAACCACAAGTTTTTAGCAGTAAAGGGCGACATTGACCGCACCACCGTAAACCAAATACTGTTGATGGCAGAAAACAATATTGCTGTGCTCGATCCCGAACTCACAACCCAGAGGAAAGTCTACCACATTATGGTAGAAATGATTCAAAACATATCAAAGCACGCCGTTCCTTCCGACAACGGATATCGCGAAGGTCTGTTTTCGTTTGGAAAATGTGGTCAGGAATATTCTGTAACGGCTTCAAACAATGTCAACCCCGATAACGCCGACCGCCTTAAAGCATATATCAAAGACCTAAACTCAAAAAGCCGCGAGCAACTCGACGAGTATTACAAACAGGTGCTCCGCAACGGTCACGACAACTTAGAAATAGCTTCAGGCCTTGGGCTCATCGACATTGCACGCGAAAGCAAAGACGGCATTCTGGTTCAAACCGACACCTACGACAACAAGTCGCTGCTCACCATCGAGTGCAGGATTTAGTTGGTATAATATATATAAGGTGTCTCTTTTTTTTCAACAAAGAAAAAAATCAAAAAAATCCGAACCTTTGCCCCTCAAAATACGGTATAAGAAAAATCAACGCCTTAATGCAATTTTTTTTTATTAAAAGATATAATCAATTTATTTTTTATATATATTTGCAGTCAAAAATAAATACATGCAGATGCAGAAACTTTATATAGAAGCCACTAGTACAACGCCGAGAGTAGTATTCGATCCCGACGATGGTAAACTTATGATTACAGGACGCTCTATGCCGGAAGATAGCGACACTTTCTACTCGCCAATTTTCAACTGGCTTGAAGAATATGCTGCTAATCCAAAGAGTTATACAGAGCTTGTGTTTAATTTTGAGTATTATAATTCAGCCACACTGCGCTGCGTGCTAGAACTGATGTCGATACTTAAAAACATCAAAGAACCTAACACTCTGAAAATCATCTGGTACTACGAAGACGGTGACGAATCTTCGCAAGAAAACGGCGAAGACCTCCGCTATACTATCAACTTCCCCATCGAACTTAGGGTTATAGAATAAAAATCAAATATTTTACGCTGTTCATTAGCGCATAAAAAAACCGGAAGCCGTTTTAAAACAACTTCCGGTGTCTATTATTAGAACTTAACTTCTTTTTCTACAATTCCCACGCCAAGCTGGGTTGTTCTATTCGACGGTGCCGCTCCGCCGATTGTAAATTTGTATGTTCCTTTGCGAAGTTTCAAGCTGCCGTCCTCCTCTACAGTTTTAAGACGCTCAACAGGAATGGTGAAAGAAACATCAACACTCGAATTTGGCTTTACCTCCACACGCTTAAATGCTGCAAGCTGCTGAATAGGAGCTGTTTGTCCTGCTCCAGGAGCTGACACGTATACTTGCACTGTTTCTACTGTGGTAACATTCGAACTATTTGACACTTTAACCTTTACAGTAGTGCTATTATCTTTGTTTTTCACTGCCGAAGGTTCAGAATAAGATATTTTGCCATAG
The DNA here is from genome assembly GCA_017960885.1 of Bacteroidales bacterium. Classification (GTDB taxonomy): domain Bacteria; phylum Bacteroidota; class Bacteroidia; order Bacteroidales; family UBA3824; genus UBA3824. Next base: position 2,403 of record JAGCYI010000027.1, on the reverse strand, counting down.
CTCAAACCATATCCAAATGGATAGAAAATATTGTCGCTCATATATTTATATGTGCGGTTCTTCATAGAGTAATCCTCAAAGTCGGGGAGCTTAGCACCATCGGCAGGGAATGTGATGGGCAGACGACCTGAGAAATTAGCGTCACCAAAAATCAAATCGCCAAGTGCATAGCCGCCTTCCTGACCCGAATACCAAGCCATAATTACTGCATCTGCCATTTCAGAAATCTCTCTTACATCAATGGGACTTCCACCTGTAAGCACTACTATAATGCCACTTTCGCTATTGTTGGCACCACCTCGCATTTTGGCAAAGGCTTGTTTGCGTTGGTAAATTTCGCGAAGATAATCCATCTGGCTTTTGGGCAATGCAAGCGAAGTGCGGTCGCCTTTGGTGTCAGAGTCGATTGATTCACCTTCCTCACCTTCGAGATTGCCGTTGTTGCCCATTACAATAATAGTGTATTGTGTACGGGCAGCTTCGCCAACAGCATAGTTGAGTTCGTTTTTGGTGGGAGTGTTTTCCAAAACACCGGGACGATAGTTTACTGCCGTTCCGCTGCTTACCTTAGAAACAATTCCCTGTAAATAAGTGCAATAACGGTCGGAAATTCCAAAATAGTTACCCATCAACCAAAAAGCATCTGCCGCACCTGCACCTGTTACAAAGAGAGTATGAATATCTTTTTTCAAGGGCAAAATTCCATTGTTTTTTAAGAGAACCATGCTCTCCAAAGCCGCCTTTTTAGAGAGGGCGGTGTGCTTAGGTGAGCAAATATCGCTTTCAGAATAATTGTTGTAAGGGCAGTTGTCATCTTTTTGAAGAATTCCGAGTTTCAAACGGGTCATCATCAAGGGCATGAGTGCTTTATCGAGTTCAGCCTCGGTAATAAGGTTTTTCTCCACTGCCTCTTTAAGAGCAAAGAGCGAATGTCCGCACTCGATGTTCAAACCGTTTTTGATGGCAAGTGCAGAAGCCTCGGCAGCGGTTTTTACTATGCCGTGACCTTTGTAAATATCGTCTACGGCATCGCAGTCGGAAACTATATGACCCTTGAATCCCCATTGATTGCGCAAAACATCGGTAAGCAAGTATTTACTACCGGAGCAACTTTCGCCGTAAACACGGTTGTAAGCACCCATAATTATCTCAACGTTAGCATCTTGCACAAGCATACGGAATGCGGGGAGGTAGGTTTCCCAAAGGTCGCGTTTTGAAGGGTTGATATTGGCAGAGTGACGCGTAGATTCGGGTCCCGAATGCACGGCAAAGTGCTTACCACAGGCTGCAACTTTCAGATACACAGGGTCGTTGCCTTGCATACCTTTAACAAATGCAGTACCAAGCGAACCGGTGAGAAAAGGATCTTCGCCGTAGGTTTCCATTCCCCTACCCCAACGTGGATCGCGGAAAATATTGATATTGGGCGACCAAAATGTAAGACCTGTGTAACGGGCATAATTCTTATTTTTGCGAGCCACCATATATTTTGCTCGGCTTTCTGTAGAAATTACATCGCCAATTTGATTGATAAGTTCGGTGTCGAATGTGGCACCAAGACCAATCGGTTCAGGGAAAACGGTTGCCCTTCCGTTGCGTCCAACACCGTGCAAACCCTCGTTCCAATAGTCGTAGGGCTCGATTCCAAGACGCTCGATTCCCGGCGTAGTGTTCATCATTTGCGAGATTTTTTCTTCCAAAGTCATTTTGGAAATAATTTCAACAGCCTGTTTTTCAAGCCTCTGAATGGTCGTTTGGGCTGCAATAGGCATAACGGTAGTCAACGACACCGCCAAAAGTGATAGAAATTTCTTCATATAAATATTTATTATTAGTGATTTTTACGGTGTAAAGATAACCATTTTTTTTGTTTATTCAAATGTGATGTTGATTATCCAGTAAAAATAAATCCGCAGAAAGGCCATTTCTTCCTGCGGATTTGTATAAATAATTGTTTGGGGATTATACTAATTGGCTACCTTGTATGCAGTATTGCCAATCAAAACTATAAGCACGCCTGATTTGGGGAGATTGATTTCTTCTTTGGTTGATTTGGTGGTGGCAGATTTTATGGTTCTGCCGTTTAAGTCGATTATTGTGTATTTGGTGTCGGGGAGAGTTTCGAGGTAGATGGTGGAGTTGAAAGACCAAACTTTTACATCAGTTTGAGTGCCGGGAATAAAGGACACAGGGGTTGTTAATGTAGTTTCAACACCTTGGTATTCTATTTTTAATGTCTGTTCACCGATTTTGGTTTTATCGTAACCAGAAATTGTGGCGTCAGATAGATTGATGGTTTCTTTATCTCCGTTGTTGTAAGTAAGTGTGATAATACCATTTGCAGCAGAAAAATCCTCACCCACCAAATAATTTGTTTTGGGAGCAGTGGTAATTTCAATAGAA
>JAGCYI010000185.1 GCA_017960885.1 Bacteroidales bacterium | reverse complement strand
GGTAGTTGCGCTGGGCGGGGGATGTCTGCGAAGCCGCATTTATCAGAATTATTATTAGAACTGTAAATATATGCCTAAGTGCCATCAAGAATTGATATTGAAAAAATTAGTAACATTCTGACAGCAAAAATACACTACTTTTCTGTGTAAACAAAAAAAATAATATGATGATAGGTATCCCCCCCAAAAAAAAACTTCACCGGATTAACGTTCTTCATTAACCCGGTGAAAATTAATATTTTAAATAAGTATTAGTTAATCAAAAATACCTTTTCTTTGCCGTTGTATTCGGCGCGGATGGTGGCGCGACCGTCGGTGATTTTGCTGATAGAGATTTTCATTCCAGATTTGATGTCGGAATCTACTTTGAGGGTTGATTTGTCGGTGATTGGACCGTAAACCTGATAATGATTACATTCGTAGTAACCGTTGAAATTGGTAAAGAAAATCGGTTGTGAGGGAATTGTGAGCGCATTGCCATCGGCGGTGATGGTGATTTGCGGCACTTGCGGAATGTCAATGGTTTCGTTGCCTTTGGTAAAGCCAATGCCGTGAAGGTCAAAGAGTCCGTATGGTTTGTTTGATTGACGGCGTTCCCACGGATTGCGTGGTTTGGGTTCTTCCAAATCGGGACCTTCGGCTACAAGATAGATGGCGTGTTTACCAGTAAGTCCTTCTACCTGAGGAACTTTTATAGAATATACTTTGGGCGATTTTGAAGCGTCGGCAGGCACTTCAATTACACCGATTTCTTTGCCTTTCCAAGTGGAGTTGGCGTATGGACCGTCGAGCATAACGTGGATTTTGAATGCTCCGTGACCTTGCGACGAAAGATTGATATTGAGCGTTGCTCCGTCACCTTTTTTGATTCCGGCAAATGCTTTAACTCCCTTGTTATCAGATGTTAATCCTCCAAAGCCAAAATATTTGAAACCTACAATGCCTTTGTTGGTGATGCCCACAAGGTCCATCGAATTGTTCCAAACATCGTGATTATCTTGCATCCAATTGTTGTTGCTCATATAGCAGGCAAGTCCGGCAGAGTAATATTTATAAGGTGGAAGTCCGAAAATCTGAAAACCTTCGCTTGTAACCTCTGCACCGGTGTACTCTTTGCCGTTTGTAGCCTTTGCAGTCCACTCATTATTAGACGCATACGGGTCGTAAGCGGTGATTTTTACAGTGCCACCTTCGGCAACAGATTTTTTATCCCAAGTGATTTTTACAGGAGCCACCATAGGCTGACGGGCATATCCAAAACCGCGCGGAGGACGGTGATAGAACACATACCACTGACCGTTGATTTCTTGAATAGAGCCGTGAGTATTGTGTGCAGCGTTGGTTTCGGTGAGAGCAGAGCCGTCTTCGTTGAGCACAATTCCGCGCGAATCTACCAAAACTCCGCCCGAACGCCAAGGACCTAACGGAGAATCGCCGTAAGCATAGCGTAGAGCCGAATTAGTTGCTCCCAAACCATATTCTGTGCCGCTGTATCCCGAAAACACCATCACATATTTATTGCCCACTTGACGTATCGACGATGCTTCAAAGAAATTGAAATCCAATGGGTTCTGACCTTTGTAAAGTGCTTTGTATTCCGAACCGGGTTTGTCTAAGAGTTTGCCGTCGCGGGTGCTTGCGGGTATAAACGGGTCGATAAGCGAAGTGCCGGGACGCTGCGAATACATTGTGTTTTGGTCTAACTCACAGGCAGTTGAATGTTGAAAACCATAAAACACGTATGCGCGGAATCCTTTTTTGTAGTCTTTGTCTTTTTTGTTGGTGATAGGCTCGATAAATACCGAGGGGTCGAAATCAATTAGCGAACCATCCACACAAGCACTTCCGTCGGGAGTAAGGTTGATGGGCGTAAAAGGTCCATCGGGACGGTCGCTCTTGCACACCATAGGAATGCGCCTCCATCCACGCGAATGGGGATAAAGATAATAGGTGCGTTTGCCGGTTTCGCGGTCGTTAACTTCCACAAGGTCAGGGGCAAACATAGTGTCCCACTGTCCGTTTACAAAGTACGAAAAAATCGGACCTTCATCGCGCCAATCGGCAAGATTTTCAACGGGAGCGCTCCACATACGGATGTCGTTGCCACAATAGTCGGTGTAGCGGGTATCGTGCGAACCAATGATGTATGCGCGGTATTTTCCCGGATTGTCGGGGTCTTCAAACACACGGGGTTCGCCATCGGGAAGATGCTCCCACAGAGGCAGATAGGGGTTTTGCGCCGCTGCCGTGAGGGCACAAAATGTTGCAATGCTTAAAAAAAGTCTCTTCATATTAAATCAGAATAAAAATTTTATGGGGTAAAGATAGTAATAAAGTGTAAAATAAACACTATTTTTACACCGAAATATTTTTAAAATAATACTCTATGAAAAGACACTTATTATTGATTACATCAATGTTGACGGCGGCAGGCTTATCCGCCCAAAACCCTGTGGTGCAAACGTGGTTTACATCCGACCCTGCGCCAATGGTTCACAACGACACCCTCTACGTCTACACAGGACACGACGAGGACAATGCCGATTTCTTTTGGATGCAAGAATGGCGCGTGTATTCCACCACCGATATGGTAAACTACACCGACCACGGTTCGCCGCTTGCCCTTGAAACTTTTTCGTGGGCGGATGACCGCGCTTGGGCTTCGCAAACCATCTACCGAAACGGAAAATTCTATTGGTACATTTGCGCTCATTCTAAAATTTCGGGCGGAATGGCAATAGGCGTGGCTGTTTCCGACAATCCTACTTCGGGTTTTAAAGACGCTATCGGCAAACCCCTTTTTGAAAACGGAAGTTGGGACCATATCGACCCCACAGTTTTTATCGACGACGACAATCAGGCTTGGCTTATGTGGGGAAATCCGCAGTGTTACTACCTGAAACTCAACGAAGATATGATTTCGTACAGCGGAGGTCTCGGACAGTTGGATATGACAGAGGAGGCTTTTGGAGCACCCAAAATGAATCAGCGCGATTCCACAAAAAAATACAAAGACTGCTATGTGGAAGGTCCTTGGCTCACCAAGCGAAACGGCAAATATCAGTTGCTCTACGCTGCGGGAGGCGTTCCTGAACATATTTCGTACTCGGTAAGCGACAAAATCACATCAGGTTGGAAATATGCCGGCGAAATTATGCCATTGTGCGAAACTGGCTCGTTTACAAACCATTGCGGTGTTATCGACTACAAAGGTCATTCGTATTTCTTTTATCACACGGGCAAACTTCCCGGCGGCGGAGGATTTGGCAGAAGCATTGCTGTTGAGGAGTTTAAGTATAATTCCGACGGTTCGTTTCCCAAAATTATGCCCACCGACAAAGGTGTAAAACCCATTGCCACATTTAATCCGTTTAGAAAAGTTCAGGCAGAAACGATGGCTTTTTCCAAAGGTGTAAAAACCCGTCAGAACGACAAACAGGGCGTTTATGTAAGTAACATTCACAATGGCGATTACATAAAATTGCAAAATGTAGACTTTGGCAAAAACTTTCCCCGTGTGTTTAGCGCGTCGGCGGCAAGTGGATTGCGTGGCGGAAAAATCGAAGTTCGTCTCGACAGCATCCGTGGCACTCTTGTGGCAGCGTTGCAAATCGACGGCACAGGCGGTTGGGAAAACTTCAAGACCTTTGCTGTTGACTGCGTGGGCAAGGCAGAGGGCGTTCACGATGTATATTTTGTGTTTTCAGGAAGAAAAGGCCCCGAACTGTTCAACCTCGATTTTTGGGAGATGCGCGGAATAGAACAGTGCAATATGCCCGCTTTCCAAACCAAATACACCGCCGACCCTTCGCCGCTGGTAATTGGTGACACTTTGTTCCTTTTCTGTTCGCACGACGCATCGCCCGAGCACATCGTAGACCCCGACGAAAAGAGTTCGGCTGGTTTCTTTATGTACGATTGGCTGCTCTATTCCACCACCGATATGGTAAACTGGACAGAGCACGGCGCAGTGGCATCGTTGAAAGATTTCTCGTGGCGTAGTCGCGACAATGGCGGATGGGCTATCCAAGTGGTGGAGCGCAACGGCAAATACTATCTCTACGCACCTCTGCACGGTCACGGAATTGGCGTTTTGGTGGCAGATTCGCCCTACGGTCCATTTAAAGACCCGCTCGGCAAGCCCCTCGTTTGGGATCAG
>JAGCYI010000184.1 GCA_017960885.1 Bacteroidales bacterium | reverse complement strand
TAAGCGGATATATCACCGACCAAAAATCGCAAGAAACCGTTATCGGCGCGGCGGTATTTGACCAAAATTCGCGTCACGGCACTATTTCAAACACTTTTGGCTTTTATTCTATCACTCTCAACGATGGCGCGGTAAAAATGCGATATTCGTATGTGGGCTATCAAACACAAGAGGCTGAGTTTAACCTTACTAAAGATACTGTTATAAATATCTCATTATCAGAAAATACCGTACTCAGCGAGGTGGTGGTAACGGGACGAAAAGAAACAGGTATAGAATCTACCAAAATGGGCAGTTTGGATATACCCGTAAAGATGATAGAGCACACTCCTACCCTTTTGGGCGAAACCGACGTTATCAAAACCATTCAACTAACCCCCGGAGTGCAGCAAGGCATTGGCGGGTCGTCGGCTTTTTATGTGCGCGGTGGCAATGGCGACGAAAACCTTGTGCTTTTAGACGGTGCGCCGGTGTACAAAATCGACCATCTTTTTGGATTTTTTTCGGTGTTTACGCCTGAGGCTGTAAAAAAGGTAACGTTTTATAAATCATCGTTTCCGGCGCGTTACAATGGAAGAGTTTCGTCGATTGTTGATGTGCGCACCAAAGACGGCGATATGCAGGAATTTCACGGCACTGTGGCAACGGGTATTTTGTCGTCGCGGTTAAATCTCGAAGGGCCAATTTTCAAGGGCCGCACATCGTATAATTTTTCGGCACGCACCACATATATGACTTTTCTTGCTTATCCGTTTATGAAAAAATTTATGCAAGACGAGTTTTTAACCTATTTTTTCTATGATGTTAATGCAAAAATCAACCACAAGTTTTCGGATCGCGACCGCCTTTATGTAAGTTTTTATAAGGGAATTGATAAGTTTGAATACGGCGGCAAAACCAATTTAGACGAAACTGAATATAAAAACGATGATTACGGACGTATTATCGGTCAAAAAAACTATCACAACAAAGGTGAAGACGACGTATACCTAAATTGGGGAAACACCATCAGCACAATGCGTTGGAATCATGTGTTTTCGTCACAACTGTTTGCCAACACTACCCTTATTTACAACCATTACGATATGAACACAGGCTATCACGAGGAAACAAAACTCACCGGCGATGTTAACCGTTACCAATATTCTAAATCTAATTTTGGTTCGGAAATTACCGACTATGGCGCAATTATAGATTTTGACTATATGCCATCGCCTCGCCATGCCATCAAATTTGGAGCAAGCTACACTTACCATAATTTTGCACCTGAAACGCTTATCACAAAGGAGATTGACAAAGATAGCGAACGTCCCGACGAAAATGTCGACACCGTAATGAGCCATGCCCACAGCCGTCCGCACTATGGCAACGAACTTTCGGTTTATGCCGAAAACGATTGGAAAATTTCTTCAAATTTTTCTTTAATGCCTTCGTGTGCAATTACGCTGTTTAACATCGACCATAAAAATTTCATAAATATTCAGCCGCGTTTTTCTATGAAGTATGATTTCTTAGAAAATTGGGCAATGAAAGCCTCGTATTCGCGGATGAGTCAATGCGTTCACTTGCTAACATCTACACCCGTATCGATGCCCACCGACCTTTGGGTGCCAATTACCCAAAAGTTAAAACCCGAAACTTCTGATTTGTTTTCTATAGGGTTTTATTACACAGGGTTAAAAATGTGGGATTTTTCGATAGAAACGTATTACAAGTATCTCAACAACGTGGTAGAATACAAAGACGGCAAATCTTACGTAGGCTTTGCCGGTTCGTGGGAAGATCTTGTGGCTCTCGGCACTGGCACATCAAAAGGTATAGAATTTATGATAGAAAAAACTTCTGGCAAAGCTACAGGTTGGATTTCATATACATTAAGCAAATCTGACCGCGATTTTGCAGAAAATTCTGGCGTAAATTTTGGCCGCAAGTTTCCCTTTACTTACGACCGAAGACACAATGTTTCAATTGTTTACACACAACGTTTTGGCAAAAGATTTGAACTTGACGCCTCGTGGACATATTACAGCGGAGCTCATGCCACACTTGCCAAAGCCAAAGAAACTGTGCTTTACCCCGACTATTACGATGACGAAGAATGGGGAGGTAGAGGACTTATACAAACCAATGAAACCAAAACGGATTATGTTGTAAACAAAAACAACTATACACTTCCGGCTATACACATGCTAAACATTGGCATCAGTTTTCACGAACAAAAAAAACGCTGCGAAAGAATTTGGAATTTTTCGTTTTACAACGCCTACAACCGCAAAAACGCCAACTTAGCCCGTATTAAACACGACGACGATAGGTTGAGACTTCAAAAAATAACCATCCTTCCACTTATTCCATCGTTTACATTAACCTATAAATTCTAAGAAAATGAAACGGATTTTTTCAATAATATTATCAGCATTATTATTCACCGGCTGCAACACTTACGAAGATATAACATTAGACGAAACCGTTGGCACGCTCGGCATTAACGGATTTCTGTATTCGCAATGCGACACCAACAAAGTGCTTGTTACGCTAACGGGCATAGGCAGTCCCGCGCCGGTAAAAAACGCCACGGTAGAACTCCGCGTAAACGGACAACTCTGCGAAACCAAAACCGCTTCCGACTCGCTACAAGGCAAATACTACGGACTAAAAACAATCTTCAACCCCGGCGACCATATCCGCGTAGATGTTTACTACGGCAACCAACACGCTTACGCCGAAGATGTCTGCCCAGCCGCGCCCAAAGACCTCGATGCCGCCGTAGAATTTGAAGAAAACTACGCCTACCGCGATGCCTACGACGAGTTTGAAATTGACGACCTTTATAAAGTAACCATGAGTTTTGCCGATGCCGACGGCTCAAAAGAAAACTATTACAGAGTTTCGCTCGACAAGCATTATGGCTACGAAGGTATTGTAGAAAAAGTAGACCGCAAAACCATTTATGTAGAATATGAAAATTATCCCGAAGATAATTATTCGTACACTATGGATACTGTTTATTATTGTCACGGCATCAAGCATTTGCACCGCAGCGGAATTGCCGACATTGCCAACTACATCACCACTTACGAAAACAATCCTGAACTTCGCCCCGAAGAACGCATTTACGACAGCTATTTTTGGGACGATGTGTGCAATTATTTCCGCATTTTTAAAAACACGAGTTTTGCAGGCGGACGCTGCACCATGACTTTTCACGAAGATGTTAACTTTGCCGACTACAACCACATCAGAGATTATGACAAAAAAGGAAATTTAGTAAGATATTGGCACGACGAAAAATATCCAACGCCGCCATCAGAATTCAAATATTCCACCGACGAGGAGTTAAACGACATACCAACCTATTTTTATTACGAAACAGTTTCAGTAGAGAGCTATTCGGCGCAAGGTTACGAACTGTTGCAAACCTTAAATTCTTACATATCAGGGCAATACTCGATAAGCGAACTCACTGGCAGCGTTAAAATGTATTCAAATGTTAGCGGCGGCACAGGCTATATAGCGGCAGCAAGCAGAATTAGCAAAATAGTAAAAGTAATCGATGGTTACCAACCCGAACCGATAAAAGAAGAAGAGGAGGAAGAAGATTACGAAGATTTTTAATTGACAATACCAATGAATAAAAATAATTACTAACTTGCACCTCAAACAAGTGATTTTTTAAC
>JAGCYI010000183.1 GCA_017960885.1 Bacteroidales bacterium | reverse complement strand
TTCTTCGTATTCTCCGACTACGAAAAACCCGTTCTCCGTGTTGCAGCATTGATGAAGACTCCCGCTATCTTCCTCTACACTCACGACTCATTCCGCGTAGGCGAAGACGGACCTACCCACGAACCCATCGAGCAGGAAGCACAAATCCGCCTCATGGAACAGGTAGACAATCACGATGGCAAAATGTCGACACTCGTACTCCGTCCCGCCGACGGTTACGAATCAATTGCCGCTTACAAGATGGCTATCAAGAACCTCGACTGCCCCACCGTAATGATTGGTTCACGTCAGAATATCGAATGTTTGCCCCAAGGAAAAGCAGCATCGCAACTCGACCGTGCCGAGCAAATCAAGAAAGGCGGTTACGTTGTATGCCAAACTGCCGAAGGCAATCCTGACGTAGTTTTGGTTGCAAACGGTTCAGAGGTTGCCACATTGGTTGGCGCTGCTCCCGCAATTGCAGAACAAACCGGCAAAAAAGTTCGCGTAGTATCTGTAATCTCGCCTCGCTTGTTTGAAAATCAGGGTGAGAAATACATGGAGAGCATCATCCCCTCATCGGCTAAAGTTCTCGGTATGACAGCAGGACTTCCGAGCGTATTCGCCACCATTATCCCCGGATTCAAGAAAGACGTATTCGGCCTTACACACTTCGGTGCTTCTGCTCCCGCAGGCGTTTTGGACGAAAAATTCGGTTTCAAACCCGAACTCTATGCTCAATGGGCAGTGGCTAAATTGAAATAAGCACACCTTATTATTATAGTATCAACGGAGCGGACAACATAACCGCTCCGTTTTTTTATCACAAAAAAAATGCTTTTCTTTGCGGCACATTCACTCATAACAGAAAAATGGACATAACAATATACACCGACGGAGCATCGCGAGGCAATCCCGGACCGGGAGGATACGGCACAGTGCTGCTCTGTGGACAATATCGCAAAGAAATTTCGCAAGGATTTCGCCGCACCACCAACAACCGCATGGAACTTTTGGCAGTAATCACCGGACTTGAAGCACTCAAAAAACCGGGTATGAACGTTACCATATATTCCGATTCTAAATACGTGGTAGACAGCGTAGAAAAAAAATGGATAATCGGTTGGCTCAAAAAAGGATTCAAAGACAAGAAAAACAAAGACCTTTGGCTACGGTTTCTCGAAGTTTACAAGCAACACACAGTTAAGTTTATTTGGATAAAAGGGCACAACGAAACCCCCGAAAACGAACGCTGCGACCGTCTTGCCGTTGCCGCTGCATTAGATACGCCAAACCTTTTGGAAGATACTGGTTATATCAACGAAGAAAAATCTTCAGGTTTGTTTTAAAAACTTTTTTGTATATTTGGAGCGAAAAAATTTTAAAGAACGTTTCTATGCTTAAACATACCTTGTTGCTATATATTGTGGTTGCCGTGGCACTATGCGGATGCGGTGCGAGCAAAAAACTCGTGGCTGAGCGACAAACAGCCAACCGTTTATTTTACGAGAAGAAATACGACTCTGCAGCCACCGCTTTTGAAAACATTATCAGACATTACGAAGATAAAAACATCTCTGCTCCAACTGATGTGTATGCTTCGGCAGGCAAATCGCTTTACTATTCTGGAAAACAAGACGAAGGAATAGAGTTGCTCAACAAAGCTACCAACAAAGCCGACTACGACGACGAGCTCACTCTGATAATGAAAATCAAGTATTACGGAGGCAAAGACAATCACACCAAAGAACTCGACAATCTTGAAAAATATCAAAACATGTATCGCAATGGCGATGAAATACAATATGTTAGCATTCGCCTATTGAAACGCTATATGCAAATGAACGAATACGCCAAGGCGCAAAAGGCTTACGAGCAAATCAAAGACCCAGAAGCTTCGGAGATTGAACTTATGGAACTTTACCACACCGCCCTCACCAAAAACGGACAAAAGGATAAAGCCGATCTTGTGGCGCAAAAAATATTCAACGCCGACCCAACCAACTTCATCGGATTGAGTTACACCGCACGCAAAACATTCGACCACGCCGAAACTGCATATGTGGCTGCTATTAAGGAATATGAAGCTAAAAAGACCAACGCCGCATATCGCACTATGGTGCAAAAAACCAAGCCGTTAATCGAAGAGTTCAAAAAAGCAAAAACACTCTACACAAAACTATACAATCTATACAAGCGTCCTGTGGATGCCGAAATATTGTCACGAATATACACGCGACTCAACGACAAAAAGAACGCTGCCACATACGCTAAACTTGCAAAATCACAAAAATAATAATACAATGACACTTACAGAACAGATTCAGGACGATATGAAGTCCGCTATGAAGGAAAAAAATCAGGCAAAACTCGCCGCAGTTCGCGCTATCAAAGCCGAAATTCTCAAAGAGCAAACCTCGGGCAAAGGCACTGAAATCACTGATGCCGACGTGCTTAAACTTATCCAGAAAATGGTAAAACAGCGCAACGACTCTATAGCCATTTACCAACAGCAAGGACGTCAAGACCTCGTTGACGAAGAAAACGCTCAATTAGACTTTATAAAATGCTACTTACCCAAACAACTTTCTGAAGCAGAGGTAGAAGCAATTGTAAAACAGATAGTTGCCGAAACAGGCGCAACATCAGTAAAAGATATGGGCAAGGTAATGAAAGCCGCAAACGCTCAATTAGCAGGCAAAGCCGAAAGCAAAATAATTGCCGACATTGTTAAGAAGTGCCTCAACAACTAATGGAAAAACTATCGTTAGAAAAACTAAACAGGATTTCGGTTGAGGAGTTTAAGCAGGCAGAGAAAACGCCCATAACTGTTGTGCTCGACAATGTGCGCAGCGCACTTAATGTGGGTTCGGTTTTCCGCACTTGCGATGCATTCCGCATAGAACGCATTGTGCTTTGCGGCATTACAGCCACTCCGCCCAACAACGAAATCCGCAAAACAGCCATCGGCGCAGAGCAGTCGGTAGAATGGACATACGCCAAAGATTCGGTATCAGCCGTCAACGACCTTAAAGCGCATGGCTACACCATTATAGCAGTGGAACAAGCCGCAGAGAGCGTTCAAATTCAGGACTTCTCCCCTACTGGCATAGCCAAAGCCGCTCTTGTTTTTGGCAACGAGGTAAAAGGCGTGGACGATGGCATTATGGACATCTGCGACATTTGCTTAGAAATTCCGCAATTTGGCACAAAACACTCTCTAAATGTGAGCGTTAGCGCAGGAATTGCTATTTGGGAAGTTTTTAAAAAATTTACAGCGAAAAACGCTCAGTAATATTTCCCGGAATTTCGTCGAAGTTGTGAGTAACATATATAAGAGTGCGCCCCGACTGACGGCAATAAAAGTCGATTACGCTGCGGGCGCGTTTTTTGTTTATGGCGTCCAACCCATGCAGAGGCTCGTCTAAGATTAACAAATCGGGATTCTTAATCAATGTACGGGCAAGGAGCACAAGGCGTTGTTCGCCGTCGGATGTTTTTAAAAACGGTCGCTCGGCAAGGTGACCAATGCCAAAAGTGCGCATTATCTCCATTGCCTTGTTGTATTGCTCTTGATGACAAACTCTAAAAAGACCTTGAGTATCAAACAATCCCGAAGCCACCACCTTGATACACGGCTGATTTTCACGAAAATAGAGGTGCATTTCGGCAGAGATGTAGCCAATGCGTTTTTTAATATCCCAAATGCTTTCGCCCGTGCCACGCTTATGGTCAAAAAGTGTAATGTCCATATTGTAAGCCCGTGGGTTGTCGGCAGTTATAAGACTAAGAAGCGTAGATTTGCCACTGCCGTTGCCACCTGTGAGAGCCCATTTTTCGCCGCGACGTATTGTCCACGAAAGATTTTTAAAAAGTGTTCTGCCCGGATATTCTATGCTAACGGAATTCAACTGTGCGGCAATATCAAAAGACTTTAAATCAGAATGTTCCTTTGTGGGAATGGTAATTTCCAAATCCTCATCAGGATAAAGCGATTGTTGAAAATCTTTGTCGGCAAGAAAAGCCTCGCGACTCATTTTGGGCAAAACTCGCATTGATTTCACAGGAATCACCGTCTTGGATATTTCGGGAATCTCCTTGATGTCTGGAATAATAAAAATCATCTGTTGACGATCTGCAATATCGCTAAACAACTGATTTAGTTGCGCTTTGGTATCCACATCAAGACCAATAAACGGATTGTCGAAAATTACTAAATCGGGCTTGCGAATAAGCACCGAAGCAATAAGAAAACGCCGCAACTCGCCCGACGACAGCATTATAAGTGTTTTGTGAAACAGCGGTGCAAGGTTCAACTTGTTAATCCAATACTCCTTATCCGCACCGTCAACCGCATCCAAATGGTCTTTGACTGTGGGCATAGGCTTGTTTTCAATAGCATCAAAGGTGTTTTCGCACGCCGAAAAACGCTGTTGATAATACATATTGTTGTAATCTGCCATGGTGTAGGCTGATTCAAAACCCATTTTTACCACACGACCTTTCACGTAAGTGTCTCCTTCGGGCATGAATCCGTAGCGGATAGTGCCGCTTTTGAGGGCAACTTTTCCACAGAAAATTTCGGCAAGTTTGGTTTTACCGGCACCGTTAGCACCTATTATAGAGGGGTTTTCACCGTAATCGATACTCAAGTCTATTGTTCCGTCAAAATCTAATCCGTAGACAAACGGGGTGGCGGAGGTGAGGTTTATCAATTCATAATGCATAATTCATAATTAATAATTCAGAATGCATAATTAATAATGCATAATTTGATTAAATATCTTTTAGAATAACTTTGCCGATCTCCCTGTCGGTGATGTCGTTGAGGCGGCGACATTCACGGTCGATTTTTTCAAGGTCGGGATTTTTGGTGATGTTGAAATCCTCATCGTTGCCGTGGGTTTCAAGTTTTTCGTACACGGTGTGCATCGAAATGGTGTTGATATCCATAGCGGGAATAAAAATTCGTTTGTCGTGTTGGTCGGTTTTGATTTCGGCTAAAAGGTTAACATCCACTAATTTTTGCGCCACATGAGTAAAGAATCGTTGCGAAATTTTCAACTCATCTGCCCATTCAGCAGCATCTTTGGGAGGATTGTCATCAGCAAAGTTTTTCACAATGCGAGTCATAATAAGCACGGCAATGCGTTTTTCGAGTTTCAAACTTACATCGTCAACTCCGTGTTCCATAGAATATTTGCTCACAATCTGCACCGAATATGCAATTTCGCAACCCACAAGCACTATCATCCAAGAGGTCTGCAACCATGTGAGAAACAACGGCAAGGCAGCAAAACTTCCGTAGATAGCACCGTAGTTGCTAACGCCCACCTGAAACGTTACATAAATCCATTGCCAAATCTGAAAAACCGTACCCGTAATTATGCCTGCCACCACAGCAGCCTTGATTTTCACCTTGGTGTTGGGCATTATCAGATATAGAAGGGTAAAAGTAATCCACATAAGTACGTATGGCACAATAGTAAAGAGCGGCGTAAGGTATCCCGAAAGAAGGTTTTGAAGTTGCGTTTTAACAAAGATTGTTGCGCTCACACCTGTTAACAGCAATATGGGCGTAAAAATCATTATAGCCACATAGTCGGTAATTTTTCTGGTGATGGAGCGCGATTCGTGAATGTCCCACAGATAGTTGAACGATTCCTCAATATTGTTGAGCAATTTAAACACAGCGTAAAGCAACATTACCACGCCGATACCTGCTATAAGTCCGCCCTTAGTATTGTCGAGCATCGAGGTAGAAAACTGAATAAGGTACTCTCCCACCTCAGACGTGGCTCCAAAGGCGTTTTGGATAACACGTTCTAAAAGATGGTCTAATCCGAAGCCCTTAGAAATGGCAAACGCCAAGGCTATCACCGGCACAATCGAAAGCAAGGTAAAAAAAGTCAACGCCGACGCATTTACCGAACAGCGGTTTTCGGTAAAACCTTTAACGGCAATGATAATGATTTTAAGCACCTCATACATTGAGTGTTTAACCTTGCCAAGCATGGTAGTGTCTTTTTTCCAAATGCCCTTGTTAACAAAGTGCTTGGCTTCGTTGTATTTTTCGGAGAAGTTGATCATAGTGATGTGATTAATTTGGTAACAAACGTAGATAAAAAAATGGAAATAACAAAAAAACTATTACTTTTGCATATCAATAATTGCGCAAGAAAACGATGTACAAAATAAAATTCACGCCATACCGTGCAGCATTAGGGAAACTGTTTTTCCGACAGTCGAAAGATGGCGGCTGCGTATCTCTCAACGGACGATACAAATTTTATATAGGCGAAGAGGTAGAAAATCCCGACTTTTGGGTGGTGCAAGGCAAGGGTGTAAGAAAACCCGAAACCTGCAACGTGGCACCTGAAAACGTAATTTTTTTAAACACTGAGCCTCGTTC
>JAGCYI010000182.1 GCA_017960885.1 Bacteroidales bacterium | reverse complement strand
GCCTACGGAATGCCGGGCGTAGAAATCATCAAACCGATTGGCAACCACGCAATTACGATAGATGAGTTTATGCAAATCTACAATATTTACGATAAGTATAAGGGGTTGAACGCTTTGGAATTTGCAGAGGATAAAATACAGTGAGAACAAGATTTTGAGCCAAAGTGCCAAAAATGTGTAAATTTACACATTTTTGGCACCTATTTTTGTGGGTTTTTACACATTTTTGGCACTTAGCACAGTGTCTTTGATTCAAAATCTTGGCTATAACCCCGAAAAAAATCGAGTTATAGCCAAGATTTTTTTGGTAGATTCAAATGTAACTATTACATTTGCAGACAAAAACAATTTTTATGGCACGCAAAATTATTGGCAGAAAAAGGGAAATTTCGCAGTTGGAAAACATTGCAAATTCCGACAGAGCCGAATTGGTGGCTGTATACGGACGGCGGCGTATTGGCAAGACATATCTCGTGAAAGAATTTTTCAACGAGAAGTTCGACTATTATGCCACAGGAATATTTGAGGGTAGTCAGCAAGACGAAATAGACGCTTTTTGCGATGGGCTTTATCAGAAGCAACGCGTAGCAAAAGCCTCAATAAAATCTTGGATGGATGCATTTTCGGCATTGCGCCAATACCTCAAAGGTCTGCGCAAAAAACGTGTTGTTGTTTTTCTTGACGAACTACCGTGGTTTGATGTCCCATCAGGCAAGTTTTTAAAAGCATTCGAATGGTTTTGGAACAGTTGGGGCTCTACACAAGACAATCTGAAAATAATTGTTTGTGGAAGTGCTACCACGTGGATGACCGACAAATTTATCAGCGGCAAGGGAGGACTTTACAACCGCACCACCGAGCGGATTTATCTTGCACCGTTTGACCTTAGCGAATCGGAGGCCTTGTTGCGTCATTGCGGTATCGATTGGGAACGGTCGCTTATCCTCGACGCCTATATGATTTTCGGCGGTGTGCCTCTCTATCTGAGTATGCTGAAAAAAGAAAAGAGTATCGACGAAAATGTCGATGATTTATTTTTTCGAGAAGGTGCGCCATTGCGCAACGAGTACGATTTCCTTTTTAGGTCGCTGTTCAAGGACTCCGATTATTATATGCGTATTGTGGACGCTATTAGTAGCAAAAATATGGGCGTGTCACGACAAGATATAGCATCGCAAGCAAAAGTCGCCGCCAATGGCACGCTCACCACGGCTCTAAAAAACCTTGTGTCTTGTGATTTTGTCCGCAAGTACAACGCATTTGGTAAAAAAGAACGCGACGCCCTGTATCAACTTACCGATTTGTCAATTCTGTTTTTCAAACGTTTTGTTGAAAAATACAACGGCAAGGACGAGCGGCGTTGGACAAATATTATTGGCAGTCCGGCAAGAAGGGTATGGACGGGCATAGCCTTTGAACAAGTCTGTCTCTTGCACGTATGGCAGATAAAAAAAGCCTTGGGAATTTTGGGTGTGCTAACCGAAGTATGCTCGTGGCGTTTTGCCGGTGACGAATATAATCACGGCACTCAAATAGATATGCTAATCGTTAGACGCGACAAGGTTGTCAACCTTTGTGAAATGAAATTTTCGGCTTACGAATACGAGATTTCCGCCAAATACAGCCGTGAACTCCGCGAACGTTGTGCAATATTCCGCAGCGTTACAAAATGCAACTACGCATTGCATATAACTTTTGTAACTCCGTGGGGATTGAAAAATAATGCAAATAGCGGAATATCAAATAGTTGTGTGGTTATTTCTGATTTGTTTGCTTCAAAAAGTTAGGCTATAACCCCGAAAAAAATCGAGTTATAGCCAAAACTACCCCTTTACAATATCTTGTATCACCAATCCCGCAATTGTAAAGCCGAAGATTGCTGTGATATACGACACTGTGCCGTTGGCTTTTACTTGTGTGCCGTCGGCTACGAAAGTGCCTTTGTTGGAGAGCAATTCGGGCGAAAATACGCAGTGGAACTTCTTTTTTGGAAACCTTCCGCTGCGTTTAAACCTTTGTCGCAACGCCCTTGCCAATGGACAGCCCTGAACTTTCCAAAATTCCGCCGTCTGAATCTTTGACGGGTCCATTTTAAACGCCGCACCCATTGCCGAAAAGAGTTTTCCGTTGCAATTGGTGGCGCTGAGAATCAGATTGGTCTTATGTTCGAGGCTGTCGATGGCGTCGATGATATAGTCGTACTCGTTGAGATGAAACTGAGCATCGTTTTCTTCTGAATAAATCTCCTGAACGGCGTTGATTTGGGCATCGGGATTGATTTCCAACAGTCTGTCGCGCAGCACATCCACCTTCACCATTCCAACGGTCTTGGTTGTGGCCTGCAACTGACGGTTTACATTGGTGATGCACACGCGGTCGTTGTCCACAATGGTGAGATGCTTGATGCCGCTGCGCACAAGGCTCTCGGCGCACCAACTTCCCACGCCGCCCACGCCGAAGATAATCACGCGCTTGCTTCCAATCGCCTCCATTGCCTCCTCTCCCAAAAGAAGTGATTGCCTGTTGAAAATCTCTTTCTCTCTGTCCATTGTCTGATGATTAATGATTTGCGGGGCAAAAATAGGAAAATATTAGAGTAAAAGTTTCCTTTATAGAGGAAACTTTTTGGGTGAAAATTTCCTTTATAGGGGGATGATTTTTAGAAAAATCGCCTAATTATGCCCAAATCCAAACATCCATACTATTACGACAAAGATCTCGGCAAGCCCATCATCAGCCGTATCAAGCCAGAAGCGTTTTTGGTTAAAGACCCTTCGCTATCGGATATGGATGCTCCATTCTATAAATGGTTAGATAAAAACCATTTTCAACACGCTTGGCACAAAGGGCATTATGATAGTTGTCCTTGGGTTTTTATCAATATCACTAATAAGTTGTATGCCTACGGAATGCCGGGCGTAGAAATCATCAAACCGATTGGCAACCACGCAATTACGATAGATGAGTTTATGCAAATCTACAATATTTACGATAAGTATAAGGGGTTGAACGCTTTGGACTTTGCAGAAACAG